>NZ_JAXDEO010000012.1:0-128719 GCF_035064975.1 Pseudomonas sp. YuFO20 | reverse complement strand
GGCTGCGATCTTTTGATTTTGGTTTTTAAGATCAAAAGATCGCAGCCTGCGGCAGCTCCTACAAGGTCAAAGCGCCTCGCAAGGCCCATTTGAGAAACAATATCGTTTATCATTGTTGCAAGTTTTTGCAATGCGACAGTGAGGAACCCTGCGAATGATGTTTCGAAATACCCTGCGCCGCGGCCTGACCACCACCCTGCTCGGCCTGGCACTCGCCACTCCCCTCACCCAGGCTGCCGACCCCGTTTCCCTGACCCTCTATAACGGCCAACACAAGGAAGTCGGCGACGCGGTCGCCAAAGCCTTCGAAGCCAAGACCGGCATTCACGTCAATGTGCGCAAAGGCAGCAGCAACCAGCTCGCCAGCCAGGTCGTCGAAGAAGGTGATCGCTCCCCCGCCGACGTGATCTACACCGAAGAGTCGCCGCCCCTGAACAAGCTTGGCGAGCAAGGCCTGCTGGCCAAGGCCGACGACGCCACGCTGGCGGTCCTGCCCAAGGACTATGTCGCCGCTGACAGCACCTGGATTGGCGTCACTGCCCGGGTGCGCGTCGTCGCGTTCAACCCGAAACTGATCGACGAAAAAGACCTGCCGAAATCGGTGATGGAGTTCTCCGATCCAAAATGGCAGGGCAAGGTCGGCTTCGTACCCACCAGCGGCGCGTTCCAGGAACAAGCCGTGGCGATCATCAAGGTGCATGGCATGGAAGCAGCCGAAGAATGGCTGACCGGCCTGCGCGCCTTCGGCAAGACCTACAGCAACAACATGGTCGCCCTCAAAGCCGTGGAAAACGGCGAAGTGGCGACGGTACTGGTGAACAACTACTACTGGTTCGCCTTGCAGCGTGAAAAAGGCCAGCTCGATTCGAAACTGCATTACTTCACCGGCGGCGACGTTGGCGGCCTGATTACCGTATCGAGTGCGGCCGTGCTGAAATCCAGCAAACATCCAAAAGAAGCCCAGCAATTGCTCGCCTACATGGCCAGCGAAGAAGGCCAGCGCGTGATCACCCAGACCACCGCCGAATACCCGCTGCACAAAGGCATGCAATCGGATCGCGGCCTCAAGCCTTTCAGCGAGCTGCAAGCGCCGAACGTCACGCCCGCCGACCTGGGCAATGCCGAAGAAGCCCTGGAACTTGAACGCGAGGTTGGCCTGAACTGATGAGCGCCTCGCTATCCGCCTCCGCCACTCATGGGCGGTACGTGCCAGGGCGCAAGCGGCCTTCCATCTGGCTGGTACTGCCGGTTCTGCTCCTGGTGGTGCTCAGCTTGCTGCCCTTGGCTTACGTCGGCCTGAAGGCCTGGCAAGCGGGTTGGGCCGAGGCGCTGCACTTGCTGTGGCGGCCTTATGTGTTTGGCCTGTTGCGCAATACCCTGGCGCTGATGATCGGCGTTACGCTGGCCTGCGGCGTGATTGGCCTGTCGCTGGCCTGGCTGCTGGAGCGCAGCAATCTGCCGGGGCGGCGCTTGTGGGGCGTGATCCTGTGCTTGCCGTTCGCCGTGCCAGCGTTTGTCAGCAGTTTTACCTGGGTATCGCTGAGCGCGCATTTCGAAGGGCTCGGCGGGGCGATTTTGGTAATGAGCCTGTCCAAATACCCGCTGATCTTTTTGCCGGTGGCGGCCACCCTGCGCAATCTCGACCCCTCGCTGGAAGAGTCTGCCCGCACCCTGGGGCAGAATCGCTGGGGGGTATTTTTCCGCGTCACCCTGCCCCTGCTCTGGCCTTCGCTGCTGGCGGGGTCGCTGCTGATTGCCCTGCACATGCTGGTGGAATTCGGCGCGCTGTCGATCATCGGCCTGCAAACCTTCACCACCGCGATCTATCAGCAGTTCGAGCTGGAGTTCAGCAACGCCAACGCCGCGATGCTCTCGGCGGTGCTGCTGGCGCTGTGCCTGATGTTGCTGTGGCTGGAACTGCGAGTTCGCGGTAAGGGCCGGCACGTGCGCACCGGCCAGGGTGCGGCGCGACAGGCAGAACAGGTCCGATTGGGCCGTTGGATGGTGGCCGGGCAGCTTTACTGCCTGTTGCTGGCGATCATCGGCAGCGGCATCCCGTTGGGGATGCTGGTCTACTGGCTGGCTGTGGGCTCGTCGGCGGCATTTCCGGTGGCGGCCATCGGTGAGGCGTTGCTTTCATCCCTGGCGCTGTCATTGGGCGGCGCGGCGCTATGCCTTGTCCTGGCGGTGCCGGTAGGACTGCTGGTGGTGCGCTACAAAGGCCAACTGGCGATCTGGGCTGAACGCTTGCCGTATCTGCTGCACGCGCTGCCAGGATTGGTGATTGCGCTGACCCTGGTGTATTTCGCGTTGCACTATGTGCCAGTGCTGTACCAGACGTCGGCGCTGCTGCTGATCGCTTACGCGCTGCTGTTCTTGCCGCTGGCCCAGGCGCCTATTCGTACGGCGTTGAACAAGGCCGCGCCGCAACTGGAAGAGGCCGCGCGCACATTGGGCGCGTCTTCGTTCAGCGCGTTTTGCCGGGTGACGTTGCCGATCATTTTCCCGGCGTTGGGGGCGGCGTTTGCGCTGGTGTTCCTGGATGCGATGAAGGAGCTGACGGCGACTTTGCTGTTGAGTCCGACCGGGCTTAATACCCTGGCTACCGAGGTCTGGGCGCATACCGCGAACGTGGAGTTTGCGGCGGCGGCGCCTTATGCGGCGTTGTTGATTCTGGTGTCGGGGTTGCCGGTTTATTTGCTGACGACTCGGATGTATTTGAGCCGCTGAGACCGCTTTTCGCGAGCAAGCCCGCTCCCACAGTGGACCGCGTTCGTCCAGAAAGAACGCGATCAAATGTGGGAGCGGGCTTGCTCGCGAAGGGGCCAGCCCTGGCAACCTATCAAGCCCTGAACTGCCCCAGGCTCGCCTTCAACTGCGCTGCCAGGCCATCAAGCACCTTGCCGCTGGCCGTGGTTTCCACCACCGCCTGGGCCGCCTTCTCGGCCTGCACATGAATAGTCTCGACCCGACCACGCACCGCCTGGGCTCCGCGGGCCTGGTGCTCGGCGGCCTGGGTCGCCAGGCCGATCGCCGTGTGCACCTGCTCGACCGAAGCCTGCACTGATTGCTGCAACCGCGCGCTGTCACGCAGGACCAGCAGGCCCTCGCTGGCCTGACGCCCGGCCTGGCCGATGGCCGCCACGGCTTCGCGTGCGCCTTGCTGCAACGCCACGATGTGCGCCTGGATATCGCCGGTGGAGCTTTGCGTCTTGCTCGCCAATGCGCGCACCTCATCCGCCACCACCGCAAACCCGCGCCCGGTTTCGCCAGCGCGCGCTGCTTCAATGGCCGCGTTCAGCGCCAGCAGGTTGGTCTGCTCGGCAATCCCGTGGATCACCGTCAGCACCACCTCGATCTGCTCGCTCTGCTGCGCCAGGCGCTCGATCACTTGCGCGCCGGTTTCGACCTGGCCTGCCAACGCTTCGATCAGGTTGCCGACTTTCGCCGAGGTCCGTGTGTTTTCGTCGGTGGCCTGACGAATATCCACCACCTGCTTCAACGCCGCTTGCATGGCATGACTTTCAGACTGTGCTTCATCCGCCATGCGCGACAGGGCCCGCAGGCTTTCCGCCACCTCATCGCGCTGCATGCCTGCCGCCGCATCGGCCCCGGCGTTACGCAACGTCATGGCACCGATTTCCACACCGGTACGCTGAGCGACATCACCCGCCTCGCGCACGATCGGCTGCAATTTATCCACAAAGCGATTGACCGCCGAAGCCATATCACCGATTTCGTCCTTGCTGCTGATCTGCACGCGCTTGGTCAGATCGCCCTCGCCCGCCGCCAGGTCATCCATGGCGACAATCAGCATCTTCAGGCGATTGACCACTCGACGCCCGAGCACCACCGCCAGCAACAGCAGGACACCAAAGCCCACCACCGCCAGACTCACACCGATACGCCAGCGCAAGGTTGCCGCGGCCTCCTGCACGGTGCTGGTGGTGTTGGCTTTCATTTCAGCGGCCGTGGACTGGGCCGATTGCAGACGCGCACGCATGGCGGCTGCGCTGTCGGCCGCCGCGCCTTTGAGGCTGTCGCCCACCAGTTGGTCGCCGCTGGCGATCAAGGCCGAGAAGCGCTTGTCCAGGGCTGCCAGATCAGCCTCCACCGAGGCCGTCGAGACGCCCATCAGGACCTTGCCGATTTCCACGCCATTCGGGTTGATCGATGCCTCGATGTAGAAGACCGACGGATCGTTCTTCGCGGCATCCAGCACCTTGTCCAGCGCACGCTCGCCCTGGCCTTTTTCCAAAAGGGCCTTGTTGATCGGGTTTTCCCGGTTGAGGTAACGCGTCAGGTGCTGGCCGGTGGCGTCGTCATACACCACGAACAGCACGTTGGGGTTGCGCTGAGCCCGACGGGCGAACTCGGACAAGGTCGGAACGTCGTTGTCCCACATGGCACGAGGAGCCACCGAGGCCAGAAGCTGCGCCATGTCGCTGGCGGAATCCTTCAGGTCTTTTTCCAGGGTCGCACGCAACTGCGCCTGCTCGTCCTTCAGCCGTGTAGACAAGCCAGCCGTGAGGCGCTGACGGGTACTGGCGGACAGGTTGTCGAGGCTCGACGTAACTTCACGTCCTGCCTGCTCGAGCTCACCGGAGAGTTTTTGGCTGTCCGCCCCCAGGCGCTGACCGAGATCGGCCTCCAGCGCGGTCACGGTGCTCCGGGTCAGCGCGACGGCCACCAGCACCTGCACCAAAAGGGCGATACCGAGGGTAACGAATACGGGCCGCAACAAACGGCTTTGTAACAATGAGAGAACGGCCGACACTTGAAATCCCTCTGCATTAGCGCCATTAAATTGATGGCACGCCCGAAAGTGACGCTTTAGGCAAAGCTAATAGCAAAGGTCATGCCGTTCGACAGGCATATACGACAAAGGCCCCTATTGAGGGGCCTTTGTGTTTTACATCAACAGCTTATCAAGCGAACGGATGGCGCAGAACGATGGTTTCGTTGCGGTCCGGACCCGTCGAAATAATGTCGATCGGTGCGCCGATCAGCTCTTCGACGCGTTTGATGTAAGCACGGGCGTTAGCTGGCAGCTCTTCCAGGGTTTTGGCACCCACGGTCGACTCGGTCCAGCCCGGCACTTCTTCGTACACAGGCTGCAGGCCCACGTAGCTGTCAGCATCAGTCGGGGCAACGGCGTTGCCTTCTGCATCTTTATAGCCGACGCAGATGTTGATGGTTTCCAGACCGTCGAGCACGTCCAGCTTGGTCAGGCAGATGCCCGAGATGCTGTTCACGTCGATAGCGCGACGCAGGATAACGGCGTCGAACCAGCCACAGCGACGGGCACGGCCGGTAGTTGCGCCGAACTCGTGACCTTGTTTAGCCAGGTGCGCACCGACTTCGTCGAACAACTCAGTCGGGAATGGACCCGAACCTACACGCGTGGTGTAAGCCTTGGTGATGCCCAGGATGTAGTCCAGGAACATGGGGCCAACACCCGAACCGGTCGCTACGCCGCCAGCGGTGGTGTTAGAGCTGGTCACGTACGGGTAGGTACCGTGGTCGATGTCCAGCAGGGAGCCTTGGGCGCCTTCGAACATGATGTCTTTGCCAGCGCGACGCAGGTCGTGCAGCTCGGCGGTCACGTCCAGCATCAGCGGCTTGAGCAGCTCCGCGTATTCTTTGCATTCGGCCAGGGTCTTTTCGAATTCGATGGCTGGCTCTTTGTAGTAACCCACCAGCATGAAGTTGTGGTAATCCACCAGTTCACGCAGTTTGTCTTCAAAGCGCGGCATGTTGAGCAGGTCACCCACACGCAGGCCACGACGTGCAACCTTGTCTTCGTAGGCCGGGCCGATGCCGCGACCGGTGGTGCCGATCTTCAGCTCGCCGCGGGCCTTTTCACGGGCCTGGTCCAGCGCTACGTGGAAGGACAGGATCAGTGGGCAGGACGGGCTGATACGCAGGCGCTCGCGCACCGGTACGCCTTTTTCTTCCAGCTTGGTGATCTCGCGCAGCAGGGCGTCAGGTGCAACCACCACGCCGTTGCCGATCAGGCATTGCACGCCTTCGCGCAGTACGCCCGACGGGATCAGGTGCAAGACAGTTTTTTCGCCATCGATCACCAGAGTGTGACCTGCGTTGTGGCCACCCTGGTAGCGCACTACGGCGGCAGCATGTTCGGTCAGCAGATCAACGATCTTGCCTTTGCCCTCATCACCCCATTGGGTGCCCAGGACTACGACATTCTTACCCATAACACTTGTCCTCATTCGCGCAAACTTGGTGCCGGCGGCAGCCGGCAGGAAAACTCAAGAAGCCAGTGGCGATACTTGCCAAAGCCCGTTCTGCTGAATCAATTGCCGGTCGCAGTCCGCTTCACGGGCGGCGGCCAATGGCTGCCCAGGCAACGCCTGGACGACACGCTGACCCTCACTGCGCAACTGGCAAACCTGCTGCCAGAGTGCCGCATCCGTACTGTCAGGCATCCAGATACCGCCAGACGGTAGCTCGATCTCAGCACGCCCCAGGGTCACCAGGGTTTTCAAATCGGTGGAGAAGCCGGTGGCCGGACGGGCACGACCGAAGTCGGCGCCGATGTCGTCGTAGCGACCGCCCTGGGCGATGGACTGGCCAACACCCGGCACGAACACCGCGAACACCACACCGGTGTGGTAGTGGTAACCGCGCAACTCGCCCAGGTCGAAGTACAGCGGCAACTCCGGGAAACGCACGGACAAACGCTCGGCAATCGCCAGCAAGTCATCCAGTGCCGCCAGCACCGGGGCCGGGGCCTTGGCCAGTCGCTCACGCGCGGCCGCCAGCACTTCACGGCCGCCACACAGATCGACCAACGCACGCAGCATGCCCGATAGATCAGCCGGCAAGCCTTCGGTCAAGGTAATGACCTCGTCGATGGCCTTGCGTTGCAACGCATCGAACAACTGTTGTTCAACTTCGCCGGACAGACCGGCGGCGCGGGCCAGGCCGCGGTAGATACCGACATGCCCCAGGTCCATGTGCACATCCGGCACATCGGCCAGTTGCAGCATGGCAAGCATCAGGCTGATGACTTCCACGTCGCTGCTCGGGCTGGCATCGCCATACAACTCGGCGCCCAACTGGATCGGGCTGCGCGAGGACGACAAGGCACGCGGCTGGGCATGCAGCACGCTGCCGGCGTAACACAGGCGGCTCGGACCTTCGCGACGCAGGGTGTGCGCATCGATGCGCGCCACTTGCGGCGTGATGTCGGCACGGAAACCCATCTGCCGGCCCGATTGCGGGTCGATGACCTTGAAGGTCCGCAGGTCCAGGTCCTGGCCCGCGCCGGTCAGCAGGGATTCCAGGTACTCGATATGGGGAGTCACGACAAACTCGTAACCCCAGCTCTGGAACAGATCCAACACCTGACGACGCGCAACTTCAATGCGCGCCGCTTCAGGTGGCAGTACTTCTTCGATGCCATCTGGCAGAAGCCAGCGGTCTACCGTTGCCATTACGCCTTCCCCTGTATCCGGGCGGTCAGCCTTTGGCCGAGCCTTGAGTGAAGCAGAAAATGATCAGCCCATGGTCATAAATCGGACGCAGGAGCAACGAAGCGAAACGCCTGCTACCGGCTTCGCCAATCACTTTCCTCGAAAAACCTGTCGAGCATTCAGCCCGGGCACCTGCACAAAACAGCAATCAAACGTGCAGACGCAAAAAAGCCGGGAATTTCCCGGCTGCCGCATCATACACACGTTTTCCCAAAGGATCACCCCGCCAGAGGTTTTAGCCGCCCGGCGGGATGAATCAGGTCAACGTCGTATCAAGGCTTGGCTTTTTCCAGGTAGTGGAAGAAGTCACTGCTTGGGTCCAGGACCATGACGTCGGATTTGTTCGCGAAGCTTTCACGGTAGGCGCGCAGGCTACGGTAGAACGCGTAGAACTCCTGATCCTGACCGTAGGCCTTGGAATAGATCGAAGCGGCCTGGGCGTCACCGTCACCGCGAATCTCTTCGGATTCACGATAGGCTTCGGCCAGCAGCACGCGGCGTTGACGATCGGCGTCGGCACGGATGCCTTCAGCCAGCTCGTTACCCTTGGCGCGGTGCTCGCGAGCTTCACGCTCACGCTCGGTGCTCATACGTTCGAACACGCTGCGGTTCACTTCCTTCGGCAGGTCGATGGTCTTGACCCGAACATCGACAACCTCGATGCCCAGCTCCTTTTCCGCCATCTTGTTCAGCGAAGCGGTGATATCCGCCATCAGCGCATCACGCTCACCGGACACCACTTCGTGCAAGGTGCGCTTACCGAACTGGTCACGCAGGCCCGACTCGAGACGACGGGACAGACGCTCGTCGGCAATCTGCTTCAGACCGGAAGTCGCGGTGTAGAAACGCTCGGCGTCCTTCACCCGCCACTTGGCGTAGGCATCGACCATCACGGCTTTCTTTTCCAGCGTCAGGAAGCGTTGCGTCGGTGCATCCAGCGTCATCAGGCGTGCGTCAAATTTACGCACCTGGTTAACGTAGGGCACTTTCACATGCAGACCTGGCTGAACATCGGTCTGGACCACGCGACCGAACTGCAGCAACACCGCACGCTCGGTCTGAGCCACGATGTAGAAGCAGTTCCAGGCAGCGATCGCCACGACGACGCCGACAATAAGGGCGATCAGCGATTTATTGCTCATCAGCGACTCTCCCTGGTACGTGCTTGCTGTTGCTGCAGATCAGCTGCCGCACGCGCATTCGCTTCATTGCTGCTGGCTGCCGCGCCGGTCACCTGGGTGCTGGTGCTGCGACCACTTTCGACCATCTTGTCCAGAGGCAGGTACAGCAGGTTGCTCTGGCCATTCTTGTTGCCGGTCACGAGAACCTTGCTGGTGTTGCTGAAGACTTCCTGCATGGTGTCCAGGTACAGACGCTGGCGGGTGACTTCAGGTGCCTTGCGGTACTCGGCGACCAGTTTGGTGAAGCGATCGGCCTCACCCTTGGCGCGCGAGACGGTTTCGTCACGGTAGCCATTGGCATCTTCAAGGATGCGCTGGGCCTGACCACGGGCTTCCGGCACGACGCCGTTGGCATAGGTTTCAGCCTGGTTGCGCGAACGCTGCTCGTCTTCACGGGCGCGGATCACGTCATCGAAGGCTTCCTGCACTTCACGCGGTGCCGCTGCGCTCTGTACGTTGACCTGGGTGACGGTGATACCGGTGCGATAGGTATCCATGAAGCGTTGCAGGCGCTCCTTGATTTCGCTGGCCATCAACTCACGACCTTCGGTCAGCACCTGGTCCATCGCGGTGGAACCCACCACATGGCGCAGGGCGCTGTCGGTCGCGTGCTGCAGGCTGATTTCCGGCTGATCGACGCTCAGCACGAAGTCCTGCAGGTTGCTGATCTTGTACTGCACGGTCAGCGGCACTTCGACGATATTCTCGTCTTCAGTCAGCATTTGACCCTGCTTGGTGTACGCCCGCTCACGCGTGACGTTTTCCATGTACTTCTTGTCGATCGGCGGGAAGTAGATATTCAGGCCGGGACCGACGGTTTCGTAGTACTTGCCGAAGCGCAGCACCACAGCTTGCTCCTGCTCGTCGACGACATAGACCGCGCTGTACAGCCAAACGGCTGCCAACACGACCAGGCCGATGCCCAGCAGGCCGCCGAAGCCGCCGCTCTTGCCCGAACCACCCCCATCATCCCCGCGTTTCTTGCCACCACCGAACAACCCGTTCAGGCTTTCCTGCAGCTTTCGGAAGGCCTCGTCGAGATCTGGTGGTCCCTTGCGGTCGCCGTTATTGCGGCGCTTGCCACCCCAAGGATCCTGATTATTCGAGTTGCCACCCGGCTCATTCCAAGCCATAGCGCTCTCCATCTGATAAAGCAAAGACGCACCCACGGCGCGCCGACCAATGCTACAGAATGCCTGTCACCACGACACAACCGCTTTCTCAGGCTTTTATTGCAAAGTGTGTTGCTCGATGAATTCCATCGGCTGCAATCCTTCGCGGCTTACCAGTCGATTCAACTCGACCCGGGGCAAACGAACGGCCAGCAAACTGATGCCTTCTTCGTCGTGCTCTTCTTTTTGCACCGCACCGAGTTCGAAAAACTGCGCACGCAGTCGGGCGAATCGTTGCGGCAAGCGCAGGGTACCGATAAACAAATCACTGCCAAGCAATTCGGCAATGGCTTGCTCAAGCAATTCCAGACCAGTGCCATCACGCGCCGACAGCCAGACCCGCTGGGGCTTGCCATTTTCGTCGCGCTGGATTTGTGGCTCAACGCCTTCAAGCAAATCGAGTTTGTTATAGACCTCGAGGATCGGCAAGTCCTGGGCACCAATCTCGCCCAGCACCACCATCACCTGCTCGATCTGCAACATGCGATCCGGTTCCGCCGCATCGATCACGTGCAACAACAGGTCGGAGTTGCTCGATTCTTCGAGGGTAGACCGAAATGCCTCGACCAGCTTGTGGGGCAAGTGGCGAATGAAACCTACCGTATCCGCCAGGACAATCGGCCCCAGATCGTCCAGATCCAGACGACGCAGGGTCGGGTCCAGCGTGGCAAACAATTGGTCAGCCGCGTAGACGTCGGATTTCGTCACATTGTTGAACAGCGTGGATTTACCGGCGTTGGTATAGCCCACCAGCGACACGGTAGGGATATCCGCACGCGAACGACCACGGCGCGACTGTTCGCGCTGGCTGCGCACCTTCTCCAGCCGGCCCTTGATCTGGCGCAGGCGAACCCGCAGCAAGCGGCGGTCGGTTTCCAGTTGGGTTTCACCCGGGCCACGCATGCCGATACCGCCACCTTGGCGCTCAAGGTGAGTCCATCCGCGAACCAGCCGGGTGCTCATGTGGTCAAGCTGGGCCAGTTCTACCTGGAGCTTGCCTTCATGGGTACGGGCGCGCTGGGCGAAAATATCGAGAATCAGACCGGTACGGTCGATCACGCGACACTCGAAAACACGTTCGAGGTTACGTTCCTGACTGGGCGTGAGGACGTGATTGAAAATCACCAGATCGGCTTCTTCGGCCTTGACCAGGTCGCGCAGTTCCTCGACCTTGCCGCTGCCAATCAGGAATTTGGCGGTTGGCCGATGACGCGGCACGTTAAAAAACGCAACGGTCTCGGCGCCGGCCGAATTAGCCAATTCCTGAAACTCCTGCGGGTCTTCGCGCGCCTCAGGGTCCTGTCCATCCAAGTGAACGAGTATGACTCGCTCACCACCACCGTGGCGCTCAAAGAACAAAGGAGACTCCTATCAGGCGTTACCTGGCTCAGCATCACCCGCTTCCGATTCGGTTGCGCTAGGCAGACGAATTGGACGAACCGGCACTACTGTAGAGATAGCGTGTTTGTAGACCATTTGGCTGACGGTGTTTTTCAGCAGGATAACGAACTGGTCGAAAGACTCGATCGTACCTTGCAGTTTGATACCGTTGACCAGGTAGATGGACACCCCAACTTTCTCTTTACGTAAAGTATTCAAGTAAGGGTCTTGTAGCGAATGCCCTTTTGACATGTGCCGCACTCCTTTAAGGATTCAAAATAAAAAAATAGGTAAACAGATGGCTTCGGCCGCCCCACCCCCAAGGATAGACGGCAATTGCAAGGACTCAGCTCAATATGGAGATGGTCCCCAGGTATTTCAAGGCGCGCGGCAGATTGTCGCAATCGAGGCTGTCCAGCCAGTGTAAATCAGCCCAACTGCGAAGCCAGGTGAACTGGCGCTTCGCCAATTGGCGCGTGGCAATGATTCCACGCTCCTGCATCTCGGCTGACGTCAGCTTGCCATCCAGGTAATCCCAGACTTGGCGATAGCCTACCGCACGTATAGACGGCAACCCGGTATGCAGGTCACTTCTATTACGCAGGGCTACGACCTCGTCAATGAACCCCTGTTCCAACATTAAGGTGAATCTTTGTTTAATTCGTTCGTGCAGTACCAGGCGATTCGCCGGAGCAATGGCCAAGTTCGCGACAGTATAGGGCAATTGTTGCCGTCCCGAAGCGGCTGCTTCAGTACTTTGCGCAGATTGTTGCAAGCGTAGCTCGGTCATGCTCTGACCGCTAACACGAAAAACTTCCAGTGCTCGACTCAGACGCTGGGGATCGTTCGGATGAATACGCGCCGCAGAAACCGGGTCAATGATCGCCAACTGATCGTGCAACGCCTGCCAGCCAAGGCGGGCGGCCTCTTCCTCGATCTGTGCGCGGACATCCGGATCGGCGGCCGGCATATCCGCGAGCCCTTCGACCAAGGCCTTGTAATAGAGCATCGTGCCGCCCACCAACAGCGGAATTTTACCCCGTGCGGTGATCTCGGCCATGGCTTGCAGGGCATCGCGACGGAAATCCGCCGCCGAATAAGCCTCGGCCGGATCGAGAATATCGATCAAACGGTGCGGAAACTCCGCCAACAGCTCTTTTGATGGCTTGGCGGTGCCGATGTCCATTCCGCGGTAGACCAGCGCCGAATCGACGCTGATCAGCTCGCAAGGCAGAACCTTGGTGAGTTCGATGGCCAGGTCGGTCTTGCCGGCGGCGGTCGGGCCCATCAGGAAAATCGCAGGAGGGAGCTGGCTCATCAACGACCGCGCAAGAACAGTTTGTCCAGATCGTCCAGGCCCAGCTGGGTCCAGGTCGGTCGGCCATGGTTGCATTGACCGCTGCGCTCGGTGTTTTCCATGTCACGCAGCAGACCGTTCATTTCCGGCAGGGCCAGACGCCGATTGGCCCGGACCGCACCGTGGCAGGCCATGGTCCCGAGCAGTTCGTTCAGGTGCGCCTGGATCCGGTCGCTGGTGCCATATTCCATCAGGTCGGCCAACACGTCACCCACCAAGCGATTGGCCTCAGCCTGTTTGAGCAAGGCCGGTATCTGCCGAATGGCCAGGGTTTCCGGGCCGAGACGCTGCAGCTCGAAGCCCAGGCGCTGGAACCAGGCGATGTGTTCTTCGGCGCAATCGGCTTCACGCTGGCTGACCGCCAGGGATTCGGGCACCAGCAGCGGTTGCCCGCTCAAGCCCTCGCTGGCCATGGCGACTTTCAGGCGTTCGTACATGATCCGCTCATGAGCGGCATGCATGTCCACCAGCACCAGCCCCTGGGCGTTTTCCGAGAGGATGTAGATGCCCTTGAGCTGGGCCAGCGCATAGCCCAGCGGCGGGATGTCGTCCTGTCCGGCTGGCAGCGCTACCGCGTTGGCCTCGGGCAACGGCGCGAAGAACTCGCGATAGGCCGCCTGCGCTTCTGCAACCGGAACCGCTGACTGCGGTCGCGGTGTGTATTGATACTGATATCCGGCGCCAGAGCCTGAACCGGCTGGCGCATTGAACGACGGCTGGGCCTGGGGCTGCTCCAGCAGCGCATTGGCGGCCAGGCGCATTTCGCCTTGAGGGCCGAACTCACCGGCTTCGAGGCCGGTAGGCCGGACGATGGCCGTGGTAACCGGCGCCGCCAGCTGATCATCCGGGCGCACATCGCCCAAGGCACGGTGCAAGGTGCCATAGAGGAAATCATGGACCATGCGCCCTTCACGGAAGCGCACTTCGTGCTTGGTGGGGTGCACGTTGACGTCGACGCCCGTTGGATCGACCTCGAAAAACAGCACGAACGTCGGATGCCGGCCATTGAACAGCACGTCGCGATAAGCCTGGCGCACGGCGTGGGCCACCAGTTTGTCGCGCACGGCACGGCCATTGACGAAGAAATACTGCAAATCCGCCTGGCTGCGGTTGAACGTCGGCAACCCGACCCAGCCCCACAGGTGCAGGCCATTGCGTTCGATTTCGATCGGCAGCGCCTGCTCCAGGAAACCTGGCCCGCAGATGGCCGCCACGCGCCGGGCGCGAGCCGCGTCGTCGTGGGCTTCGTGCAGGCTGAGGATGGTCTTGCCGTTATGGCGCAGGTGAAAGGCCACGTCGAACCGCGCCAGCGCCAGGCGCCGGATGACTTCCTGCAGGTGATCGAATTCGGTTTTTTCGGTCTTGAGAAACTTGCGGCGCGCCGGAGTATTGAAGAACAGGTCGCGCACCTCGACCGAGGTGCCCACCGGATGGGCCGCGGGTTGCACCCGGGGCGCCATGTCACGGCCTTCGGTTTCCACTTGCCAGGCCTGCTCGGCATCACGGGTGCGCGACGTCAGGGTCAGGCGCGCCACCGAACTGATCGATGCCAGGGCCTCACCACGAAAACCCAGGCTCATGACCTGTTCAAGGTCTTCCAGGTTACGGATCTTGCTGGTGGCGTGGCGCGCCAGGGCCAGCGGCAGGTCATCGGCGGAAATGCCGCTGCCATCGTCGCGCACCCGCAGCAACTTGACGCCGCCCTGCTCCACGTCGACATCGATGCGCCTGGCACCGGAGTCAAGGCTGTTTTCCAGCAGCTCCTTGATCACCGAAGCCGGGCGCTCGACCACCTCACCCGCAGCAATCTGGTTCGCCAGTCGCGGGCTGAGCAGCTCGATGCGAGCGCCGTTGTTCACGACCTGATTCATTCTTTGGCCGCCAGATCATTACCCGGGATGGTCAGGTGCTGACCAATCTTCAGCTCATCGCTCGACAGGTTGTTCGCATTGCGCACGGCGGCTGGGGACACTTGATAACGCACCGCGATCATCGCCAGCGTCTCGCCCGGGTTGACCCGATGGTCACGGGGGCCTTGGGCGATCTTCCCGGAGTCACGCAGCCAGGCAACGTAGGTGCCCGGTGGCGGGTTCTGCTGGAAGAACTGGCGCACGCCACTGCTGATGGAACGTGCCAGCGCCTGCTGGTGGCTCGCGGCAGCCAGTTTCGAGGCCTCGTTGGCGTTGGAGATAAACCCGGTTTCGACCAGGATCGACGGGATGTCCGGCGACTTCAGCACCATGAACCCGGCCTGCTCGACCCGTTGCTTGTGCAACGGCGTGACCCGGCCGATGTTGCTCAGGACTTTCTGGCCGACGTTCAGGCTGGAGGTCAGGGACGCGGTCATCGACAGATCGAGCAACACACCGGCCAGCATGCGGTCCTTGTCGTCGAGGCTGACGTTGCCGGCACCACCGATCAGGTCGGAACGGTTTTCACTGTCGGCCAGCCAGCGCGCGGTTTCCGAAGTGGCGCCGCGATCGGACAGGGCGAACACCGAGGCACCGAAGGCCGCGGTAGAGGGTGCGGCGTCGGCGTGAATCGAGACGAACAGGTCGGCGCCTTTCTTGCGGGCGATTTCCGTACGGCCACGCAGAGGAATGAAGTAGTCGCCGGTGCGGGTCAGCTCGGCACGGAAACCCTTCATGCCATTGACCTGGCGCTGCAGTTCGCGAGCGATGGCCAATACCACGTCTTTCTCGCGCTGACCGCGGGAGCCGGAGGCGCCCGGGTCTTCGCCACCGTGACCGGCGTCGATCACCACAATGATGTCGCGCTTGCCAGCCGGTGCTGGCGGCAACTTGATGGCCGGCTCCGAGGGCGTGACCGGCACGGCCGGCACTGTGGCGACCGAAGGGGTCGGCGCTGGCGGCGGCGCGGCGTCGGCCGGGTTGTCGAACAGATCGACCACCAGTCGATTGCCATACTGGGCGTTGGGCGCCAGGGAGAAGCTTTTTGGCGTCACGGCCTTTTTCAGGTCGATGACCACCCGCAGGTCTGTCGGCGTACGCTGTGCCGAGCGCATGGCGGTGATCGGGGTGTTCGCGCTGTTGACGTTCAACGGCGCACCGAGGCTCGCGCCATTGATGTCGATGACCAGGCGATCCGGGGACGTCAGCGTAAAGACGCTGTGCTGCACGGGGCCGGTCAGGTCAAACACCAGTCGCGTGTTATCCGGCGCCCGCCACAGGCGAACACTGTTGACCTTCGTCTCGGCCACAGCGTCGACGGTCACCGCCAGAAACAACACCCCTACGGCAGCCACCAACGCGCGAAAGCGCATACCTAACCCCATCATCTATTTGGATTCCAATGCCAATGCGGCACACCAGGCCTCGCCACGCGAGCCCTGGGATAAAATTTTCAGCGAACGCCCGCTGTCTTGCGGGCTAATGGTAATGGTCAGGTCGGGCTTTGGCAAAAAGCCTGCACCTTTATCGGGCCACTCGATCAGGCACAGGGCATCGTCTTCGAAATAGTCGCGGATGCCGAGAAACTCCAGCTCCTCCGGATCGACCAGGCGATACAGGTCGAAATGGAAGGCGCGGATGTCGCCGATCTCGTAGGGCTCGACCAGGGTGAAGGTCGGGCTCTTGACCGCGCCGACATGCCCCAGGCCCCGGATGATACCCCGGGATAAGGTGGTTTTGCCCATGCCAAGATTACCTTCAAGGAAGATCAGGCCATGCCCCTCGGTGATACGGGCGATGCGTGCGCCAAAGTCGCTCATGGCCTGCTCATCGGCCAGGTACAGGGTTACTTCAGACACGGTGCTTGCTCCTCCAACAACTGACGAATGGCTGGTATCAGATCACTGGCCGCCAGCCCACGGCCGAATTTTCCTTGTTGCTCACCAGCATTGGCGTGCAGCCAGACCGCCAGGCAAGCCGCGTCAAACGCCGCCATGCCCTGTGCAAGCAGTGCACCGACCAGACCGGCCAACACATCGCCCAGCCCCGCGGTGGCCATCGCCGGATGGCCCTGATGGCACAGGGCAAGCCGCCCGTCAGGGCAGGCGATCAGACTGCCGGCGCCCTTGAGCACGACGACTGCGTTGTATTTTTTGCTCAGTGCATGGACCGCCGCCGGGCGATCCGCCTGAACCTCGGCAGTGCTGAGCCCCAGCAACCGCGCGGCTTCCCCCGGGTGCGGCGTGATCACACAGCCCTTGGGCAAGCTGACCCGGCCCTCGGCCAGCAGGTTCAACGCATCGGCGTCCCAGACTTGCGGCAGGGGTGCGTTGGCGGCCGCCGATAACAGGCTTCGTCCCCAGGCGCCCTGCCCCAGTCCAGGGCCAACCACCAACACGGACACCTTTTGAAGCAAATCCATTAACTGATTGGCCGACGAAGTGCCCAACACCATCGCCTCAGGGACCCGCGCCAGCGCCGCGGGCACATGCTCGGGACGGGTCGCCACCGAGACCATGCCCGCACCACTGCGCAGTGTGCTTTGCGCGCTCAACAGGATCGCCCCGCCCAAACCGCGGTCACCACCGATCAGCAGGACATGGCCGAACCGACCTTTATGGGAGGCCGGGGCTCGAGGGTTCAGGGGCGGCAGATTGCCAGCCATGAGGCGACGGGCAGTGGTCGGCGCGCCCTCCAGCAGCTGCGGATCGGCGTGCAGGTCGTTAAACACCAGCTCACCCACGACATCCGCCGCATCACCGGTGAACAAGCCCAGTTTCAAGCCGATAAAGGTCACGGTCAGATCGGCGCGCACCGCGCAACCGAGGGTGCGCCCGGTATCAGCGCAAAGCCCCGAGGGGATATCCACTGCCGCCACGGGAAGGCCGCTGGCGTTGATCGCGGCGATGACACTGGCGTACGGCTCGCGCACCTCGCCAGTGAGGCCGGTACCCAGCAATGCGTCCAGAATGATTCCACGCAAGTCCGATTGCGCACTCCATGCATCGATCACAACCTTCTCAGCTACCGCTTCGGCATGGGCCGAAGCCGCATCACCTCGCAGTTGCTGCGGATCGCCCGCCGCCAGCACCCGTACCGTCCACCCGGCACGCTTGGCCAGCACGGCGACCAGATAACCGTCGCCAGCGTTATTGCCGTGACCGGTAACCACCGTCAGTTCGCTGGCCGTCGGCCATTGCCGGACCAGCGCCCGCCAGGTGGCCCGTGCGGCGCGCTGCATCAGTTCGAAGCCCGGTGTGCCGGCCGCGATCAGGCTCGCATCGAGCCCGCGGACCTGCGCGGCGCTGTACAGCGCGTCGGGTAAATCATCTTTAGCGTGCGGCATGCGTCTATGGGCTCCGATGTCTGGCAGAATTATACGCACCTCAGCTCCGGTTTCTCTCGCCTCATGCCCGCTATTACCACAGATTTGCCCGCCCTCGCCCAATCCATCAAGGACTGGGGCCGCGAGCTGGGCTTTCAGCAAGTCGGCATCAGCGGCCTCGACCTCGCCGAGCATGAGCAGCACCTGGAACGCTGGCTCGCCGCCGGCTACCACGGCGAAATGGAGTACATGGGCGCCCACGGCAGCAAACGCTCGCACCCCGAAGAACTGGTGCCGGGCACTTTGCGCGTGGTGTCGCTGCGCATGGACTACCTGTCGGGCGATACCAGAATGGCGCAGCTGCTCGCCCAGCCGGAAAAAGCCTACGTCTCGCGTTATGCCTTGGGCCGCGATTACCACAAATTGATCCGCAAACGCGTGCAACAACTGGCGGACAAGATTCAGGCAGAAATCGGCCCGTTTGGTTTCCGGGCTTTTGTCGACAGTGCCCCGGTGCTGGAAAAAGCCATCGCCGAACAGGCAGGCCTGGGCTGGATCGGTAAAAACACCCTGGTCTTGAATCGCAAGGCCGGCAGTTACTTCTTCCTCGCCGAACTGTTCGTCGACCTGCCGCTGCCAGTGGACCCGCCCCATGCCACCGAACACTGCGGCCGCTGCAGCGCCTGCCTCGACATCTGCCCAACCAATGCCTTCGTCGGGCCCTATGTGCTGGACGCCCGGCGCTGTATTTCCTACCTGACCATCGAGCTCAAAGGTGCGATTCCGCAGGAATTGCGGCCGATGATCGGCAATCGGGTGTTCGGTTGCGATGATTGCCAGATCGTCTGCCCGTGGAACCGCTTCGCCCGCCCGTCCGGGGAAAGCGACTTCAAGCCGCGGCACAACCTGGACAACGCCGGACTGGCCGAGCTGTTCATGTGGGACGAGGATAAATTCCTGAGCAGCACCGAAGGCTCGCCGCTACGCCGGACAGGGTACGAGAACTGGCTGCGCAACCTGGCCGTCGGCCTCGGCAATGCGCCTTCAACCATTCCGGTGCTGGAAGCGTTGAAGGCCAGGCGTGAACATCCGTCCGAATTGGTCCGCGAGCATGTCGAGTGGGCGTTGCAGCAGCACGCCGAGCGTCAGGCCTCGTCGTTGTAGACGAATTTGGGCATTTCCCAATGGAAGCGGATCGCCAGCAAGCGCAGCAGGAAACCGCCGAACAGGGTGATCAAGATCGCCTGCTCTCCCGGCAAGTTCAGGTATAGGCAAAACATGTAGCACCACGCCGCCGCGAACGACACGCTGGCGTACAGCTCGCGCCGGAAGATCAGCGGAATATCATTGCAGAAGATGTCCCGCAGGATGCCACCGAAAACGCCGGTGATCACCCCGCTGACCGACGCGACCAACATGCCATGCCCCATTTCCAGGGCGGTCATGCAGCCGATCAGGGTGAACGCCACCAGACCGACGGCGTCGAGCACCAGGAACAATGAACGCAGATGGCGCATCCAGCGCGCGGTGAATACCGTGATCATCGCCGCGATAGTGGTCAGCACCAGGTATTCCGGGTGTTTCACCCAGGTCAGCGGATAGTGGCCAAGCAACACATCGCGCACCGAACCACCGCCCAGCGCCGTGACGCACGCGATCAGCACCACGCCGAACCAGTCCATGCCGCGACGACCGGCAGACAGCGCACCGGTCATGGCCTCGGCGGTGATGGCGATCAGGTAGAGCATCAGCAACATGGTGGCGATCCTTGCAAAAAGGCGCGCAGTCTACGCACTTCGCCGAGGCACCAAAAGAGGGCGCCGCCATCTGTAGGGGCCGGCTCGCTGGCGATAGCGTCTTCAAAGCCCCCTTCGCTGGCAAGCCAGCTCCTACAGAACCGCGCAAACCTGTAGGAGCTGGCTTGCCAGCGAAAGGGCCATAACAGACGCTACACAATCAGGCCTTGATGAAGTGCTGGCGGTAGTGCTGCAGCTCGGCGATCGACTCGCGGATGTCGTCCAGCGCCAGGTGGGTGCTGCCCTTCTTGAAGCTGTCACGCACGTCCGGTGCCCAGCGCGCAGCCAGCTCTTTGAGTGTGGACACGTCAAGGTTGCGGTAGTGGAAATAGCTTTCCAGGGATTTCATGTGGGTATAAAGGAAGCGACGATCCTGGCAGATGCTGTTGCCGCAGATCGGCGATTTGCCTTTGGGCACCCACTTTTCCAGGAAGGCGATGGTCTGGGCTTCGGCTTCAGCCATGCTGATGCGACTGTCGCGCACGCGCTGGGTCAGACCCGAACCGCCGTGTTGACGGGTGTTCCACTCGTCCATGCCGGCAAGGATTTCGTCGCTGTGGTGAATGGCGATCACCGGACCTTCGGCCAGGGTGTTCAGGTCGCTGTCGGTGACAATAGTGGCCATTTCGATGATGACGTCGGTATCCGGGTTCAGACCGGTCATTTCCAGGTCGATCCAGATCAGGTTCTGCGGGTTTTGCATGAGTCGGCTCCTAGGCAATGCTGCGCAGTTTAGCCTAGGCCGGTGGCCGGGCGTGCTAAACTCGCGGCCGTTTTACCTAATCGCTGCATTCTTGATACGGAACACCCATGGCCAAACGCCAACTCAATCGTCGTCAAAACTGGCGCATCGAAAAGATTCAGGGCGAACGCGCTGCCCGCGCCGCCAAACGCGAGTCCTCGGCTGTCGAGGCACTAGAGGGTGGCGACCTGGGCCCGGAACAACACGGCCTGGTGATCGCCCACTTCGGGGTGCAGGTCGAAGTCGAAGCCCGTGATGGCGAGCTGGCCGGCCAGGTGTTCCGTTGCCACCTGCGGGCGAACCTGCCCGCACTGGTAACCGGCGACCAGGTGGTCTGGCGTGCCGGCAACCAGGGCATCGGCGTGATCGTGGCGCAATTGCCGCGCAATACCGAACTCTGCCGCCCGGACAGTCGTGGCCAGCTCAAACCGGTAGCCGCGAACGTCGACATGATTGTCATCGTGTTTGCGCCGCTGCCTGAGCCCCATGCCAACCTGATCGACCGCTACCTCGTCGCCGCCGAACATGCGGGCATCAAGCCGCTGTTGCTGCTGAACAAGTTCGACCTGATCGACGAGCACAACGCCCCGGCCCTGAACGCCTTGCTCGCGGTCTACCGCACCCTGGGTTACCCGGTGCTGGAAGTATCGGCCCACCACGGCAACGGCATGGAACAGCTTCAGAAACAATTGGACGGGCGCATCAGCGTGTTCGTCGGCCAGTCCGGCGTCGGCAAGTCGTCGCTGGTCAACAGCCTGCTGCCAGAGGTCGAAACCCGCGTCGGCCCGTTGTCCGAGCTGTCCGGCCAGGGCACCCACACCACGACCACCGCACGCCTGTTCCACTTCCCCGGTGGCGGTGAGCTGATCGACTCCCCGGGCATCCGCGAATTCGGCCTGGGCCACGTCAGCCGCGCCGACGTCGAAGCCGGTTTCATCGAGTTCAACGACCTGCTCGGCACCTGCCGCTTCCGCGACTGCAAGCACGACCGCGAACCCGGTTGCGCCCTGCTCAAGGCCCTGGAAGACGGCCGCGTGCAACAGCAACGGATGAACAGCTACCGCTCGATCATCGCCAGCCTGCCGGAAAACGGTTACTAAACAGACGCGCCGGCCGCCCTGACTACAGCGGGGCGGCCGGCGGCTGGATCCCTTCTCCATTTAAACGTCAGACCTTTCTGTAAGGCTTGTGCACACTCGCTTGTAGGGCATTTCTCTTTTCGCGCCAATCCCTTGTGGCCGCGCTGCAATCGCCTAGGTTCAAACCCTCTTCGCACTCAAGCGACACCGAGGGATACCCATGCAGACCTACCATTTGTTTATCAGCCACTCGTGGAATTACCCCCACGCCCACGACAATCTCGTGCGCTTGCTCAACGCGCGGCCCGACTTCAAGTACAAGAACTTTTCGGTGCCACCCGACAAGCCGATTGTGGGCGCGAAAACCGACAAACAACTCGAGGAGGCCATCGAAGACAAGATCCGCCCGTGCTCGGCGGTATTGATCATGGCCGGGATGTATTCCACCTACAGCAAGTGGATCAACAAGGAAATCGAGATAGCCAGGCGCATGGGCAAGGTCATCATTGCGATCAAGCCGTTCGGCGCCGACCGCATTTCCAAGGTGGTGCGTGACGCGTCGCACACCGAATGTGCGTGGAACACCAACAGCATCATCAGCGCCATTCGCCAGCACACGGCGGTGTAACCATGCGCAAGGGACTTTTTATCGGCATCAACGACTACACCCACGTTTCGCGCCTGAGCGGCTGCAGCAATGACGCCATGGCCATGGCTTCCGTGCTGAAGACCGACGCCAATGGCGATCCGAACTTCAAGAACATCGTCCTGACCTCCGCCGAGGACTACCTGGGCAGGGAAAAGCTCGAAGACCAGATCCGCGAGCTGTTTTCCGGGGACTGCAATGTCGCACTGCTGTATTTCGCTGGCCACGGCAGCTTCGATACCGACACCGACGAAGGCATGTTGATCCCGCAGGATTACAAGAGCGCCAAGGACGGGATTCGCCTCAGCGACATCCTCAACTGGGCAACCAAGGCCACCAAGATCAAGAACAAAGTGATCATTCTCGATTGCTGCCAGAGCGGCTCGGCCGGCGAATTGCGTGCCTTGCGCAGCGAGTGTGCCGTGATCGGCGAAGGCATGACCATTCTGACCGCCTGCAAAAAGGCAGAGCCGGCGATGGAGGGCTCACAGCACGGCGTGTTCACCGGACTGTTGCTCCAGGCCCTGCACGGCGGAGCTGCGAACATCCTGGGCAAGATCACCCCCGGCAGCCTCTATTCGTTTGTCGACAACGCCCTCGACGCCTGGGAACAGCGCCCGGTGTTCAAGACCAACGTGTCGCAGTTCATTTCCCTGCGCGAAGTTTCGCCGCTGATCCCCAAGGAAATCCTGCGCAAACTTCCTGAATGGTTTGCCGAAGCAGAGTCGATATACCCCCTCACCCCCAGCTTTGAACCCACCGAACCCGAGTTCAACCCTGAACAGGGCGAAGTCTTTGCCCAGCTGCAAAAGTGCAACCGCCACAGTCTCATCGAACCGGTGGACGCCGAACATATGTACTACGCCGCCATCCACGCCACAGGCTGCCGCCTCACCGCCCTCGGCGCCTATTACCGCGAACTCGCGATCAAGGGACATTTTTGATGCCAGTGTTTATCAGCTACCGCCACATGGATCGCGCTTATGCGATCAACATCAACACGCGCCTGATGCAGGCCAACATAAAGACCTACCTTGATGTACTGGATGCCGAATCCCAGACCACCGACGACATTACCGGGGTAATCACCCGCAACATCAGCGAATGCACGCACCTGCTGGCAGTGGTATCCGAGAAAACCGCGCTGTCCTGGCGGGTGCCATTCGAAATCGGCGAGGCGACCATCACAAATCGGCGTATCTGCTCGTTCAAGACCGGCCCGACAGAGCTGCCGCTGTATCTCGATAAGTGGCCGAAGCTGACCAGCGACAGAGATATTGAGTTCTTTATCGACGCGTATCGCAACGAATCGACGCTCAAGCGCTCGATGTCACTGGAATCCGTGAATGGCAGCGAATCGGCACGCAGCGTCAACAGGAGTAACGCCGACCGATTCCACACGGATCTCAAATCCAGAATCATCCGTGGGTTTTAAGGCAGGAAACGCCCACAAAAAAGCCGACATTGCTGTCGGCTTTTTTCGGTCACTGCCTGGTTGGTTCAGCCGATTTGGCTGGCTCACCCGGTTTTGGTGCAGGATCGTCAAACAGGTTCAGACGCTCCCGAAGCTCATGCGCCGGCAGCGGCTCCTTGTCCGCTGGCAACGCGTTTGGATCGACTGGCGCAGCCGGTGCGGCACTTGGAGCAGCCGAATCTTGCGGCGCATCAGGAGTTGGCTCCGCCCCTTGCGAACCTTCGATGGCACGCTGGGCCTTCTTGGTCAGCACGACAATGTCGATACGGCGGTTGACCGGGTTGAACGGATGCTCGCGGTCGAACAGGGCCGACGAGGCATAACCAACCACACGCGCCACCTGTGTCTCCGGGTAGCTGCCCGCCACCAGCGCACGACGCGCGGCGTTGGCACGGTTGGCCGACAGCTCCCAGTTGCCGAATTCGCCGCTGCCGCTGTACGGCGTGGCATCGGTGTGGCCGCTGATGCTGATCTTGTTCGGCACCGCCTTGATGGTGTCGGCCATGGCCAGCAGGATGTCTTCGAAATACGGCTTCAGGCGGGCCGAGCCCGAGTCGAACATCGGCCGGTTCTCGGCGTCCACGATCTGGATACGCAAACCGTCCGGGGTGATTTCGAACAGGATCTGGTCTTTGAATTTCTGCAGTTGCGGGTTCTCTTCGACCTTGTTCTGCAGTTCTTGCAGAAGCAGTTCCAGGCGCTCCTTCTCCACCGTCTCGGCCATGCCCTCGACCTGATCGACGTCGACCGTCAGCTTGTCCGGCTGCGGCTGGGTCTTCACCTCGGGGTTGAGGGTATTTTCCGGCGCCATGGTCGGCGTGCCGCCCAGATCGATGATGTAGGGTGTGCCACTTTCGGAAAAGCCGATCGGGTCCTTGAAGTAGCCGGCGATGGCGATTTTCTGTTCCGGGGTGGCGGTGGACAACAGCCACAACACCAGGAAGAACGCCATCATCGCCGTGGCGAAGTCGGCGAAGGCGATTTTCCAGGCGCCCCCGTGATGCCCACCGGCGATGCGCTTGACGCGCTTGATGATTATCGGCTGGTTATTTTCCATTACTTAACGACCACGAACCGCTTGTTCCAGCTCGGCGAAGCTTGGCCGGTGCGCCGGGTACAGGACCTTGCGCCCGAACTCCACGGCCAGCGATGGCGGCATGCCCGAGGCCGAAGCCACCAGCGAGGCCTTGATGGCTTCGTAGACGTTGAGTTCTTCTTTGGCATCGTGGGCCAGGGAATGCGCCAGCGGGCCGAAGAAACCGTAGGCGGCGAGAATACCGAAGAAGGTACCCACCAGTGCCGCACCGACGTGCAGACCGATCGACTTCTGGTCGCCCTCGCCCAGCGAGGCCATGGTCACCACGATCCCCAGGACCGCAGCGACGATACCGAAACCGGGCATGGCGTCGGCGATGCCGTTCACCGCGTGGGACGGGTGCTCCAGGTCTTCCTTGAGGCTGTAGAGTTCCATGTCGAACAGGCCCTCCAGCTCATGGGGCGCCATGTTGCCGGAGGACATGATGCGCAGGTAATCACAGATGAACGCGGTCATGCGCTCATCCTTCAGGACCGTCGGGTACTTGGCGAAGATCGGGCTCGCCGCAGCATCTTCGATGTCCGCTTCGATGGCCATCATGCCTTCGCGGCGGCTCTTGTTGAGAATCTCGTAGATCAGGCCCAGCACTTCAAGATAGAAGGCATGGCTGAAACGCGAACCGAACATGCTCAGGGACTTCTTGAGCACGTGCATGGTCATGTAACCGGGGTTGGCCTGCAGGAATGCACCGAGGGCCGCACCACCGATAATCATGACCTCGAAAGGCTGGATCAGGGCGGCAATCTTGCCATGGGAGAGCACGTATCCGCCGAGCACGCTCGCGAATACGACGATGATGCCGATAATTTTAGCCATAGGTAGGAGAGCACTTACTGAGTCGGGTTCAAGGTCATATTCGGAAGTTAAAAAATCTCTTCTTCTACTTATCGGCAAAACTGCGCCAGACTATAGCCAGTTCAGGCGAAAAGCCAATTTGACCCCCTCCGGGCCCAGGTATTGTTGACGATGATCGCCTCCAGACATGGCTAGACAAACGAACGCCCCGACGCCAACACCGAACACGCTCGAAGGCTGGGTCAAGCTTCTCGACGGCGTGCGCCTGCCGGTTCCGCAGGCCAGTCACGACCAAGTGTGCCGGGCCATGCGCGACAGTCGCAGCTCGCTGCGCAACATCGCCGACTTGATGCAGGGCAGCCCGGCCCTGGCCTTGAGCGTGATTCGCGAAGCCAACCGGCACAGCCATGGCGCCATGAGCGAGCCTGCGGAAAACCTTGAGGTCGCCATCAACCGCCTTGGCTTGAAGCGCACCGAGGAGCTGCTCGCGCGATTGCCCGCCATGCCCCAGGCCGAGATCCCGAAAGCCCTGCGCCAGTTGCAGATGATCAGCCAACACGCCAGCCAACAGGCCAACGGTTTTTTTGCCGGCCGCCTGGCGCGCCTGTGGCAGGACATCCACTGGGGCAGCCTGCTGTTCCTGTCGCCGCTGTGGCCGCTTGCCATGACGCATCCGCAGCTGCTCGAAGACTGGGAGCTGCGGGTCATTCATAAAGGCGAGTCGGCGCGCGCAGTCGAACAGCAACTGTTTGGCGCGCGCCTGCTGGAAATCGGCCAGGCCCTGGTGGACCTCTGGCACCTGCCGATCTGGGTGCAACAGGGCTATCGACTGCTGCTCACCGAGCAACGGGAACTGGTGAAAGTGCTGCGCATTGCCCGCGACAGCGAACATCCGCTACGCCAGCAGAACCGCTTGGATGACCACCCGACCCTGCGTCGCTGGCTTAATCAACCTGCCAACACGGTGCTATTGGCCAACGGCCTGGCCCTCTCGGCGCAGCAGGCCTGGGACAGTCCGCACAGTGAGCGCTGGCAGTACTTGACCGGCCTCTACCTGCAAATACCGATGGACGAGGTGCAACAACAATTGCACCAGCAAGCCGCCAACAGTGCGCGTTATCACGCCATGCCCGATCTTTGGCATCCCGCTGTCGCACTGATCTGGCCATGGGGTACGAACCCTGTACATGCCGGTTTGCAGCCAGCCCCGGCACCCACTGCCGACGACCTGGCGAAATGGCGCAAACAATGTGCCGCGCTGTTGCACGAGCCAAGTCGTTTCACCAATGCCATCCACCTGACCACCTCTGCCCGCGACGCGCTGGTGGCCAGTGGCATGCGTCGGGTGATGATCCTGATGGCCGACCGCACCCACGCCAATCTCCGTGTGCACCAGACGGCCGGCCTGCCTGATGAAGTGGCCGGGCTGAATTTTAACGTCAGTCAAAGCGCGCTATTGCAACGCCTGCTCTCGCAACAGGCCCAGGTACGCCTGACGCCGCTCAACAACGCGCAATTTTCCGCCTTGCTGCCCAACAACCTGCGTAGCCAGTTCAGCGGCGAGCACCTGTTGCTGCGCTCGCTGCTCAACAATGGGCGAGTGATCATGATCGTCGTGGCGGATCAGGGTGGCGGGCCATTCTCGGACATCGCCGTGCAAGCCTTCGGCAAAACCGCGCAATGCATCGAAAAAGCGCTGCACAGCTTTAGTCAGCGCGGCCAATAAGGCTGCGCTACAATCCTCCCTTTTGTGCCCTGGAGACCTCACATGTCTGACTTCTCTGGCTTGCCGCTGGTGATCGAGCCGAGCGACTTGCTCCCTCGCCTCGAAGCCCGCCAACTGATCCTGGTGGACCTGACCAGCCATGCCCGCTACACCGAAGGGCATATTCCCGGTGCGCGGTTTGTCGATCCGAAACGCACACAACTCGGCCAGGCACCCGCGCCGGGGCTGATGCCGCCGCAAGCGGCGCTCGAAGCATTGTTCGGTGAGCTGGGACACAACCCCGATGCCGTCTATGTGGTCTATGACGACGAAGGCGGCGGTTGGGCCGGGCGCTTTATCTGGCTGCTGGATGTCATTGGCCACAGCCAATACCACTATCTCGACGGCGGCCTGACGGCCTGGCTGGCTGAAGGCATGCCCATGTCGATCCAGGTCCCCGCTCCTGCAGGCGGCCCGGTCGCGTTGACCCTGCACGACGAACCCATCGCCACCCGCGAGTACCTGCAAAGCCGTCTCGGCGCTGCCGACCTGGCGATCTGGGATGCGCGCGGGCCGCTGGAGTATTCCGGCGAGAAAGTCCTCGCGGCCAAGGCCGGGCACATCCCTGGCGCGGTCAATTTCGAATGGACCGCCGGCATGGACAAGTCTCGCCAGCTGCGCATCCGCAGCGACATGCCGCAGATCCTCGAACAGCTCGGCATTACGCCCGACAAAGAAGTGATTACCCACTGCCAGACTCACCATCGATCTGGCTTCACCTATCTGGTGGCCAAGGCTCTCGGTTATCCGCGGGTCAAAGGCTACGCCGGCTCCTGGGGCGAATGGGGCAACCACCCCGACACGCCCGTAGAGATTTAAGGTTTTTAAGGACAGTTAATGAACAAGCGTCTGTTTATCGTCAGCCAATACCTGCTGCCCCACAACCTGCTCTCGCGACTGGCCGGCTGCATCGCCGAATGCCGCGTGCGCTGGTTCAAGAATGCGTTCACCGCGTGGTTCGCCAAGCGTTACCAGGTGAACATGTCCGAGGCGCTGGTCGAAGACCTCACCGCCTACGAGCACTTCAACGCGTTTTTCACCCGCGCATTGAAAGACGGTGCCCGTCCGCTGGACGAGACCCCGGGTGCCATCCTCAGCCCGGCCGACGGCGCGGTCAGCCAGCTCGGCCCGATAGAACACGGTCGTGTGTTCCAGGCCAAGGGCCACAGCTTCAGCGTGCTGGAACTGCTGGGTGGCGATGCGGCGAATGCTGCGCCGTTCATGGGCGGTGATTTCGCGACCATCTACCTGTCGCCGAAGGACTATCACCGCGTGCACATGCCGCTGGCCGGCACCCTGCGCGAGATGGTCTACATCCCGGGCCGGCTGTTCTCGGTCAACCAGACCACCGCTGAAAACGTTCCGGAACTGTTTGCCCGCAATGAGCGCGTAGCGTGCATTTTCGACACCGAGCGCGGGCCGATGGCGGTGGTGCTGGTGGGCGCGATGATCGTGGCCTCGATTGAAACCGTGTGGGCCGGGCTGGTGACGCCGCCGAAACGCGAGCTGAAAACCTTCCGCTACGACGAAACCGCGCGCGCGCCGATCCACCTGGAAAAAGGTGCGGAGCTGGGCCGCTTCAAACTGGGTTCGACCGCTGTCGTGCTGTTCGGGCCGGATCAAGTGCAGTGGGATGCAGAGTTGCTGGCCGGTTCGCCGGTGCGGATGGGTCAGGGTATGGGGCTGCCGAAGGCATAAGTGCGCAGCCCAAATCTGTAGGAGCCGGCTTGCTGGCGATGGCGTCCTTGAGGTCCCCATCGCTGGCAAGCCAGCTCCTACAGTGGATTTGCGGTGCTGTTAGAGTTGTCCGTCGCGATCGCGAAAGCCCAGCAGATACAGCACGCCATCCAGCCCAAGGGTGGAAATCGCCTGTTTCGCCGACTGCTTGACCAGCGGTTTGGCCCGGAACGCCACGCCCAACCCGGCAATCGCCAGCATCGGCAAGTCATTGGCACCGTCGCCGACCGCAATGGTCTGCTCCAGACGCAAACCTTCCTTGTGTGCCAGTTCTTTCAGCAGATCCGCTTTGCGCTGAGCATCGACAATCGGCTCGACCGCCACGCCGGTCACCTTGCCGTCGACCACTTCCAGTTCGTTGGCGAACACATAGTCGATACCCAGCTTGGCCTGCAATTGCTTGGCGAAGTAGGTGAAGCCGCCCGACAGGATGGCGGTCTTGTAACCCAGGCGCTTGAGTTCGGCGAACAGGGTTTCAGCGCCTTCGGTCAGGCGCAGCGAGGCGCCGATCGAGTCCAGCACGCCGACATCCAGCCCCTTGAGCAACGCCAGGCGCTCCTTGAAGCTGGCGCGGAAGTCCAGTTCACCGGCCATCGCCCGCTCGGTAATTTCCGACACCTTGTCGCCCACACCGGCCGCCTTGGCCAGCTCGTCGATGACTTCGGCTTCAATCAGGGTCGAGTCCATGTCGAACACAGCCAGGCGGCGATTACGACGGAACAGCGAATCTTCCTGGAAGGCGATGTCGACGTTCAGTTCCTGGGCGACGCTGAGGAATTCGGCCCGCAGCGCCTGCGGATCAGCCGCCTCACCACGCACGGAAAACTCGATGCAGCCCTTGCCTTTATCAGCCGGGGTGTCCAGCGGCATGCGCCCGGACAGGCGATCGATATGGTCGATGTTCAGACCATATTTAGCGGTAATCGAACTCACGGCCTGCAATTGCCCGGCGGTGACCTTGCGCGTCAGCAGGGTCACGATGTGGCGTTTTTTGCCCTGGTTGCCGACCCACTGCTGGTAATCCTCTTCGGACACCGGCGTGAAACGCACTTGTTGATCAAGCTCATAGCCCTTGAACAGGATGTCCTTGAGCACCGACTTGCCTTGTTCGGTATCAGGAATTTCAACCAGGATGCCGAACGACAGGGTGTCGTGGATCACCGCCTGACCGATGTCGAGAATGTTCACACCACCCTGGGCCAGAACGCCGGTAATGGCCGCAGTCAGACCCGGACGGTCGACTCCCGTGATGTTTATCAGGACGATTTCGCGCAAGGCGCACCCCCGCAGGTGGAAAAAACCGCATTCTACCCACATTCAGTGACCATCGGGCACCGTGAGCGCTTTGACGGCCTAGGGCCTGTCGCTATACTGCGCGTCAACTTCACGGACAAAAGAGCCGAGCTCAAGTGAACCGGCCCACGCCAGTAAAAACCGATAACTTCTTCCTGCTGATCTTCCGTGCACTGCGCCACCGCCGTGTACCGATTGCATTGCGCATTGCCAGCCATAACGTGATCCTGGTCGCTCTGGCCCTGGTGATCTACGCCTGTGTGATGGGTTTGCAGTTCAAGCAGGCCATGCACGAGCAGGCGGATGCGTTGGGTGAAAGCCTGACAATGCAGACGGCCACCTCGGCCACCGAGCTGCTGGTGTCCAACGACATCCTCAGCCTCAACGTGCTGCTCAACAACCTGACCAAGAACAAGCTGGTGGCCCACGCCGCCATCTACAGCGTGGACAACCGCATCCTCGCCGAAGCCGGCCAGCGTCCCAAGCATGGTTTGTTGGGCGAAGCCGAGGGCATGTACCAGAGCAAAATCACGTTCCAGGATGTGACCGCCGGTCAGCTGCGCATCAGCCTGGACATGGATCAGTTCCAGCAGCCGATGACCATCAGCCTGCAAAGCATGGGCATCTTGAGCGCGATCCTGCTGGCCCTGTCCCTGGCCTTGAGCCTGCGCATGGGTCGATACCTGTCCACGCCGCTGCTGCAATTGCGGGTGTGGCTGCGCAACATCGACGAATACACCCCGGCCACCGAGCGTAATGACGAGATCGGCGACCTGGCGCGCCAGCTGCACGCCGACTTTGCGCCGGAACCGGCCGAACCGGAACCCGAGCCGGAACCCGAATACGACGATGTCGACGACGGCGAACCGGGCTTCGAAGTGCGCAACCTGCGTGATCCGAGTTTCGATGAAAGTCGCCCGATGGCCGCGATGAAAGCCGCGCCACGGCGTGTCGTCAGCACCGTTGAAGACGATGACGATGACGATGCGTTCGCAGACTTGCTCGATGATGCGCCAGACAGTGTGGCGAAACCGCTGGCCAAACCCGTAGCTTCCAACGTGCCGCAGCACAGCGCCGTGCTGGCCGTACAGCTGGGCTCACAGGAACAGTTGCGACGCCTGCCGCGGACACGCCTGGAAGAACTGCTCAAGCGCTACCGCGACTGCCTCGACCAGGCGGCCTCGCTCTACCAGAGCGAACTGCACACCCTGAACGATGGCAGCACCCTGATGCTGTTCCACGCCGAAGACAGTGGCGACGATTACCTGACCAACGCCATCTGCTGTGGTGAGCTGCTGCGAGCGCTGGGGCATCAATTGCAGATCGAAGTCGCCGACAGCGGCATCACCTTGCAATTGCAGCTGGGCCTGACTCTGGGCGAGGAGCTGTTCGGCCTGAGCCAGATCGACCTGTTGCTGACCGACGCCGCGCAGGATGCCCTGGCCCTGTCGCAACACAGCCGCAACCTGCTGCTGGTGGAGCGCAAGATCAGTGACGATGCGCTGATCCGCCAGCGCGCACGGATCCGCCCGATTGCAAGCCCTGAAGGCGCCTGCTGCGTGGAGCGGCTGATGGAGCCTTATCCGTCGATGCTGGAACGACAGCTGGCGCGGATGCACGAACGTCGGGCGTAAAAGCCCTGTCATGCATAAGCCCGCAGGCGAGTGATCGTCTGCGGGCTTTTTTGTTGCCTGTCCTTTCGCTATCGCTGGCAAGCCCGCTCCTACAGGGTTCCATGCCGAACGCAGGTCTTGTGTACGACATCAATCACTGTAGGAGCGGGCTTGCCCGCGAAGAGGCCGGGACAGGCACTAGAGATCTCCAACCGGCAGAAACAACAAGACCCGCATCAACGCGGGCCTTGTTTCCAATCCATCGAGCATTAGAAGCGAAACACTTCCATATCCGTACGAATCGGCGCAGCCATCGGGATCTTCGGCTGTTTTTCCTGCTCCGCCGCAGGTGCTGCAGGCTTGGCTGCCGGCTTGCGTGGTGCTTCGGCAATCGGTGGCTGGTTGGCCAGCGGCTTGAGCGCTACCGAGAGCTGTTCAGCGAGCTTCTGCAGCAATACACCCTGTGCCTGGACCTGAGCCGCCGTGTTGCCGGCGTGCTGTTCCTGCAGGTGAATGATGCGGTTATCGCGCACCTGGCCACGACGGTCGATCAAACGCCATTGCGCATCGAGAATCGCCGGTTGCGACTTCCCCGAATCCAGGCGCGTGATGGTCAACAGCACCTGGACATCCGGCGTGAAGCCTGTGGTCGCAGGCGCCAGCACGACACGCTGGCTGTCCAGGTGGCCAGCCACCTGACGCAGCAACAGCTGGTCGATGTCGGAAGAAAGGCTGCCAGCCCAACGGCCGTCGGCCGAGGCTTGCAGGCTGCCATCGGGCTGACGCTGCAACAGGGTTTCGCGCTGCAGGTAGTCCGCCACGGTTACCGGGCCCAACAAAACCGCCATGCCCGCGCTTTGCGCAGGCTGAACCGGACTTCCGCTGTCCAGTTGATACAGCGACACCGGCTGGTGAACGCTGCAACCCGCCAGGCCAAGTACGCCGGCGAGCATCAAAATAAAAGGAAGGCGCAGAGCAGTCATCGTCCCATCCAGGTGATTGCCACAAGGCTAATCACAGTGAAAATACTCAATAAATATGAAGAACGCTCGGCCACGCCGGCGCTTGAAAGGCCATATCATCCGTGAATATGCGTTCCGACTCCAGCGCCAAAGCGTCGATCTACGCGTTAAATCGTAGATCGAGGCCTCTAGGACGCTTAATTGAGGTTTTCGACGAACAGCGCATCTACCCGCTGGAAGCCACGTGGCAGTTTGTTCCCACGACGACCACGCTCACCCTTGTAGTGCTCGAGGTCGTCCGCTTTCAGTGACAAGGTACGTTTTCCGGCCTGCAGCACCAAAGTGGCGCCCTCCGGCACAACGGCGATGTCCGTGACATATTCTTCGCGACTGGCCACACGCTCACCGGGAATCCCGATGATCTTGTTGCCTTTGCCCTTACCTAATTGTGGCAGATCGCTGATCTTGAAGATCAGCAGGCGACCTTCGGTGGTCACCGAAGCCAACCAGTTATGCTCACGATCGGCCACCGGACGCGGCAGGATCACCTTGGCGTTGTTCGGCAGGCTCAGCAGGGCCTTGCCCGCCTTGTTCTTGGCCTGCAGGTCTTCACCCTTGACCACGAAACCGTAACCGGCGTCCGAGGCGATGACGTACAGCGCATCGTCTTCGGGCATCAGCACGCATTCGAAACTCGCCCCTGGCGGCGGCGTCAGACGGCCGGTCAGTGGCTCGCCCTGGCCACGGGCCGAAGGCAAGGTGTGTGCCGCCACCGAGTAACTGCGCCCGGTGGAGTCGATGAACACCGCAAACTGGTTGGAACGCCCTGCCGCCAGGGCCTTGAAACCATCCCCGGCCTTGTAGGAAAGCCCAGTAGCGTCGATGTCATGGCCTTTGGCGGAGCGCACCCAGCCTTTTTCCGACAGCACGACAGTGACTTTTTCGTTCGGCAGCAGATCGTGTTCGGTCAGCGCCTTGGCTTCGGCGCGCTCGACGATTGGTGAGCGACGGTCGTCGCCATAGGTCTCGGCATCCTTGATCAGCTCGGTGCGTACCAGCTTCTTCAGCTTGGCTTCGCTGCTCAGCAGGGCTTGCAGCTTGGCTTGTTCCTTGAGCAGTTCGTCCTGCTGGGAACGCAGCTTCATTTCTTCCAGTCGCGCCAATTGGCGCAAACGCGTGTCGAGGATGTAGTCGGCCTGGATTTCGCTCAGGGCGAAACGCTCGATCAGCGCGGCTTTGGGCTGCTCCTCGGTACGGATGATGTGGATCACTTCATCCAGGTTGAGGTAAGCGATCAACAAACCGTCCAACAGGTGCAGGCGACGCTCGACCTTGTCCAGGCGGAATTGCAGGCGGCGGCGTACGGTCCGGACCCGGAATTCCAGCCACTCGACCAGCAGGGCCCGCAGGTTTTTCAGCTGCGGCTTGCCGTCCAGGCCGATGATGTTGATGTTGACCCGGTAGCTCGACTCCAGCTCGGTGCTGGCGAACAGGTGCTGCATCAACGCATCGTGGTCAAAGTTTTTCCGGGCGCCCGGAATAATCACGATCCGGCACGGGTTCTCGTGGTCCGACTCGTCGCGCAAATCGGCGATTTGCGGAGCTTTCGAGGGTTTGGCCTGCATCATCGCCGCGATCTGTTCCAACACCTTGGCGCCGGAAACCTGATGTGGCAGCGCGGTGACGATGATGTCGCCGTCTTCAATGTGATAAACGGCGCGCATGCGCACCGAACCGCGGCCGGTCTCGTAGATTTTCAGCAGGTCGGCGCGCGGCGTGATGATTTCCGCTTCGGTCGGGTAATCCGGACCCTGGATGTGTTCACAGAGCTGTTCGACCGTGGCCTTGGGCTCGTCGAGCAAACGCACGCAGGCGCTGGCGACTTCGCGCAGGTTGTGCGGCGGCACGTCGGTGGCCATGCCCACGGCGATACCCGTGGTGCCGTTGAGGAGGATATTCGGCAAACGTGCCGGCAACACCAGCGGTTCGTCGAGGGTGCCGTCGAAGTTCGGGCCCCAGTCCGCCGTGCCCTGGCCCAGTTCGCTGAGCAGCACTTCGGAGTAACGCGACAACCGTGCCTCGGTGTAACGCATGGCGGCGAAGGACTTGGGATCGTCCGGCGCACCCCAGTTACCCTGACCGTCCACCAGCGTATAGCGATAGCTGAACGGCTGGGCCATCAGGACCATGGCTTCGTAACAGGCCGAGTCGCCGTGGGGGTGGAATTTACCGAGCACGTCACCGACGGTACGCGCCGATTTCTTGTGCTTGGAATCGGCGTCCAGCCCCAACTCGCTCATCGCATAAATGATGCGGCGCTGTACCGGTTTCAGGCCGTCGCCGATATGCGGCAAGGCACGGTCCATGATCACGTACATGGAGTAGTTGAGGTAGGCATTTTCGGTGAAGTCAGCCAGTGACCGGCGTTCTACACCGTCCAGGCTGAGATCAAGGGAGTCGCTCATGCGGGCCTCATCGGTTCGTTGTCTGGCGCAGCAGCATGGTGCCACCGCGCTGGGTAAATTCAAGTTTGTTCAGCGCGCTCATACCGAGCAGCACTTGCTCGCCATCCAGGCCTGGCACGACGATGGCGCGCACATCACGCAACACAATGTCGCCCAGTTGCAGCCGGTCGACCCGGGTTCGATAACCCTCGGTGCGACCGTTGGCGGTGCTCAGGGTCACCCCGAAGCCTTGTTCCAGTTTCAGCCGTTCGGCCATTTGCGCCGGGATCGCCACATCGGTCGCCCCGGTATCGAGCATGAAATTCACCGGCTGGCCATTGATATGGCCGCTGGCAACGAAATGCCCCTGGCCATTGCTGACCAGTTTCACCTCGACGAAACCCTCGCCGCGTTCCGAGCTGACGACCACATTCGGATTTTGCTGACGCTCTTCCCACTGGCCGAAAAACCGCGTCGCCAGAAACAAAGCGGCGCACCAGGCCAGTACCATCAATACCCGACCGGCACGTTTGCCCGGCGTTTGCTGGCTCATGACTTGGCACTCCAGCCACCTTCAGGTACAGCAAAGCGCCAGACGATCGGACGGACCTCGCCATCGGCGCGGGCGCCGGTGTTGTTGTCGATGCCGATCCAGGCGCCCTCGGCGTCCACGATCAAGGCTTCCGTCAGGGCAAAGTCCTGGGGATAACGACGATTTTCCTGCAACGCCTCATCGGCAAACGACCAGCAGCGCTCGACCTTGGCTGTCACCGCATCACGACGGCAAATCTGGTACGCATTGCGCTCGAGGGTAAACAGCTTGCCGTCGAACCATGACAGGTCGGCAAAATCCCGGGGCATCGGCCTGGCGCTGGGAAATTGTGCCGGTTGCATCTCCTTTGCGCCTTCGCTCAGCAGCACACAGCCGCCATCGCAGTCCCAGACGGTCTGCTTGCGCTTGACCAGCAGCAAACCGCGGCTCTCGCGCTCGGCAGCCAACCACAACTGGTCACCTTGCGGATTGATCGCCAGGCCTTCGAACAATGCATTAAAGCGCAGCAACATACCGCTGGCCCGCGCCTCGCGAACCATGAGCGGCGAAATCTTCAGCCAGAAGGTTGGCCCGGTTGGCGGAATCTGCAGCACCGCCGCATGGGACTCGCTGACCACGTAGCGATTGCCGACGCTGTCGCAGGTGATGCCTTCGAAATCAAGGTCACCGCCACGCACGAACGACGACACCCAGGCCCGCGAACGCAGGCCCCAGGGCAAGCCGCTTTCCGGCACGGGCGGCACGCCGATGCCCACCGCTTCCGCACGCCAGACACCCGCGCCCGTCTCGAGGCGGTAGATCTGGTCGTCGTCGCGGTCGGAGACCGTCCACAACTCCGTGCCGCACTGGGCCAGCCCGGACAGGTTGCCGCCGCGCATGCCGTCCACGGCGTGCTCGGACAACAGGCGCAGCTGCGGTGTCGGCTTGGCAGACACCGTCATCGAGGTCAGCAGCAACGCACACGCCAGGGCAAAGCCCAGCCGCATCAGCCCAGCACCTCCGCCAGGTTGCCCTTGGACTCCAGCCAGGTCTTGCGGTCGCCGGCGCGTTTTTTCGCCAGCAGCATGTCCATCATTTCCGAGGTCGCGTCGAAATTATCGCCCAGGGTCAGTTGCACCAGGCGCCGGGTGTTCGGGTCCATGGTGGTTTCGCGCAGCTGCGGCGGGTTCATTTCACCCAGGCCCTTGAATCGGGTGACCTGCGGCTTGCCGCGCTTCTTCTCGGCCACCAGGCGATCGAGAATGCCATCGCGCTCGGCTTCGTCGAGGGCGTAGTAGATCTCTTTGCCCAGGTCGATGCGGTACAGCGGCGGCATGGCGACGTAGACGTGACCGGCATCCACCAGCGGGCGGAAATGCTGGACGAACAGCGCGCAGAGCAGGGTCGCAATGTGCAGGCCGTCGGAGTCGGCGTCGGCGAGGATGCAGATCTTGCCGTAGCGCAACTGGCTCATGTCCGCGGCACCCGGATCGACACCGATGGCCACGGCAATGTTGTGCACTTCCTGGCTGGCCAGCACTTCGCTGCCGTCGACTTCCCAGGTATTGAGGATCTTGCCGCGCAACGGCAGGATCGCCTGGAACTCTTTGTCCCGCGCCTGCTTGGCAGAACCACCGGCGGAATCACCTTCCACCAGGAACAGCTCGGAACGCATCGGGTCCTGCCCGGCGCAGTCGGCGAGCTTGCCCGGCAACGCCGGCCCCTGGGTGATGCGCTTGCGCTCGACCTTCTTGCTGGCCTTGAGGCGACGACCAGCGTTGTTGATCGCCAGTTCCGCCAGCGCCAGGCCGGTTTCCGGGTGCGCGTTGAGCCACAGGCTGAACGCATCCTTGACTACACCGGAGACGAACGCCGCCGCTTCACGGGACGACAGGCGTTCCTTGGTCTGGCCGGAGAACTGCGGCTCCTGCATTTTCATCGACAGCACAAAAGCGATGCGTTCCCAGACGTCTTCCGGCGCCAGCTTCACGCCGCGTGGCAACAGGCTGCGGAATTCGCAGAACTCGCGCATGGCGTCGAGCAGGCCTTGGCGCAAACCGTTGACGTGGGTACCGCCCTGGGCGGTCGGGATCAGGTTGACGTAGCTTTCCTGCACCGCGTCGCCACCTTCCGGCAGCCACAGCAGCGCCCAGTCCACGGCTTCCTTGTTACCGGCCAGGCTGCCGCAGAACGGCTCGTCCGGCAGGCGCTCGAATTCGCTGACCGCGTCGACCAGATAGGAACGCAGGCCGTCTTCGTAATGCCATTCGACTTTCTCGCCGCTGGCCTTGTCTTCAAAACTGACCAGCAGCCCCGGGCACAGGACGGCCTTGGCCTTGAGCACGTGCTTGAGGCGGCTGATGGAGAATTTCGGTGAATCGAAGTATTTCGGGTCCGGCGCGAAGAACACGCTGGTGCCGGTATTGCGTTTGCCGACCGTACCGAGGATTTCCAGCTCGGTTTTCTTGAAACCGTCGGCGAAGGTCATCTGGTATTCGTTGCCGTCACGTTTTACACGCACCCGGACTTCGGTCGACAAGGCGTTGACCACCGAAATACCCACCCCGTGCAGACCGCCGGAGAACTGGTAGTTCTTGTTGGAAAACTTGCCACCCGCGTGAAGCTTGGTGAGGATCAGTTCGACCCCGGAAACGCCTTCTTCGGGGTGAATGTCCACTGGCATGCCACGGCCGTCATCGCTGACTTCCAGCGAGTGATCGGCGTGGAGGATGACCTGCACCGATTTGGCATGCCCGGCCAAGGCTTCGTCGACACTGTTGTCGATGACTTCCTGGGCGAGGTGGTTCGGCCGACTGGTGTCGGTGTACATGCCGGGGCGTTTGCGCACCGGGTCGAGGCCCGAGAGGACTTCGATGGCGTCGGCGTTATAAGAGCTAGCGCTGGGAGTGGCCATGGGGTCTCGTCGTCAGTCTTTCATTGAAAATAGGGGCAAGGTTTCACAGCGCGGTGAAATCAATCGCCTGATACAAATCTGCGCCAATGCCGGCAAAACTCAGCATCGCCGGAAGCTGCTCGGCAAAACCCTGGAAACCATGGTCGCCACCGGCCTGGATGCGCAAGGCACAGGCCCGGTAATACTGTTGGGCGAGGCGATAGTCCAGTGTTTCGTCACCGGTCTGCAACCATACCTGATAGCGCTGCGGGTCCTGGGGTGCCGGCACTTCCAGCTCGGCGAGGGCCGTCACATGGTCGTGGGTCATTTCCCAGGTCTCGTCGGTATACAGGTTCTTCTGTGTACCCAGGAACCCGTCAAACATCCGGTGCGGACTGACGGCAGGGTTGATCAACAGGGCTTTCAAGCCATGGCGCTCGGCCAGGTGAGTCGCATAGTAGCCGCCGAGCGAGCTGCCGACCAGCAGTGGCCGTCCGAGCGCTTCAATCGCCTGCTCCAGCTGACCGATGGCCTCGCGGGGGTGGTGATGCAGGGCCGGCACACGCAATTGGTCGCTCAAGCCCAGGCGTTCCATCACTTCGCTCAACTGGGTGGCCTTTTTCGACGCAGGCGCGCTGTTGAAACCGTGGATATAAAGGATCGAGCCGGACATTTGAACTCCCTGAGCTTCGGGTAAAGAGGCGGAGTTTACAGGGACTTTGGCACGTTGGGTGCCGATGAAATGCGATGCCTGTAGGAGCTGGCTTGCCAGCGAAAGCGGATTATCAAACAACATTGATGTTGATCGTGACGGCCTCTTCGCTGGCAAGCCAGCTCCTACAAGGGATGGGTTAGTAGCCGTTGGAGCCGTAATCGACCTGAAAGTCGAACCCGGTCAGGCGTTCCACACCGGTTTCCAGCCGCCCATCCGGCAATAAACGCAACCAGCGATACCCCGGCGCCTGCGCCCCGACCTTGAAGTCTTCGCTGCCCGGTTCGAACTGAATGCAGGTCGATGGCGAGGCGATCAGACGCACGCCGTTACTCAATTGATCGATTTCCTGATGCACATGCCCCCACAGCACGGCACGCACCTGTGGAAAACGATCCAGGACTTCAAAAAACGCTTCAGGATTGCGCAGACCGATCGGCTCCATCCACGCACAGCCGATCGATACCGGGTGATGGTGCAGGCACACCAGATGGTGCCGCTCCGGCGCTTCGCTCAAGGAACGGGCCAACAACTGCAACTGTTCATCCTGCAAATACCCCGGTACCGAGCCCGGCACGGCCGAATCGAGCAGGGTGACCCGCCAGTTGCCAACATCCACCACCGGCTCCAGCAAGGCGCTCTGCACCGCGGCCTCGGCCATTATCCGCGGCTCGTCGTGATTGCCGGGAATCCAGCGCGCCGGCGCGTCGAGCTGTCGGGTCAACTCGCGAAACTGCTGGTATGACTCGAGCGTGCCGTCCTGGGACAAATCGCCGGTGGCCAGGATCAGATCGATGCGAGGTTGCTGCTCGCGTACCAAGTCGATGACTTTTTGCAGGCTGTCACGGGTATTCATGCCCAGCAGCATCCCGTCCGCTTCGGCGAACAGGTGACTGTCGGAGAGTTGCACCAGCAACGCCGGATCGGCGGTGGTCAAGTTGGATACGCTCGGCAAGGCGTTCTCCCAGGGCGTGATCGCGGGGTTGGAGGATGGCGCAATTATGCTGGGGGATGATCGAAAAGGGGAATCCGCGAACCTGACGCAGTTCACAAGAACGTCAACGGACCACTTCGTACTCGTGCCCCAACGCCAGGCAATGACTCAACCACTCGCCAAGAAACATGTTCAGCTGGGCCTTTTCGTCGGGCTGATGCATCGAAGCGTTCGGGTAAGGATAGATGCCGCGAAAGCGCCGTGCATGTTCGGCGCTGACCACTTCGGCCATGCACGCGTCGTGATAGACCTGCACTTCCAGTTGCGGCACCGGCAGCCATGGCAGACTGTGCTCCTGGCGCACCTGCAGGGTGGTGGTGTAGGGACAGACCTGCAGCACCTCCAGCGCCAGCACGCCCAGCATCTGGTCGCCATGGGTCACGGCGATACGCCGCGCCGCCGGCTCGCTGCGCATGTCCGGCAACAATCGCATCAGGCGCGCGTAGTTCGCCTCGCAGGATGCCTGTAGCCCCACGAGGTCCACCCGATAGCGATCGCGCAGCTTGTTTACGACCATAGCCCCCTCACTTCAACGCGGTTCAGTGCCAGCCATTGCAAGGCAATGATGCTGGCCGCGTTGGCAATACGTCCGTCGCGTACGGCTTGCAGGGCATCTTCGAACGCCCACACCGTGACGCGGATATCTTCAGCCTCTTCCTCCAGCCCATGCAGGCCGCCTACCCCACTACTATCGCAACGTCCCAGGTACAAATGCACGAATTCGTTGCTGCCGCCCGGCGATGGAAAATATTGGGTCATCGGCCACAGCGCCCCGATGACAAGCCCAGCTTCCTCCTGCGCTTCGCGGTGAGCAACTTCTTCCGGTTGCTCATCCTTGTCGATCAGACCAGCGACCAGTTCGATCAGCCATGGATTGTCGGTCTTGCCCAGGGCACCGACGCGAAACTGCTCGATCAGCACCACTTCGTCGCGCTGGGGGTCGTAGGGCAGCATGCACACCGCATCGTGGCGCACGAACAGTTCACGGCTGATTTCGCGGCTCATGCCGCCGGCGAACAGTTCGTGGCGCAAGTGCACGCGATCGAGCTTGTAGAAACCCTCGAAGCACTTTTCGCGCCGAACGATATCCACGGCGGTCGGAATGGCTTTGGCAAAATCAGTCATGACTATCCTCGTATCTGACACCGAGGCTCCAACCTCGACTTCGCGCCATCCTAACGCGCCCGTGAGGTTTGATGCAGCCCCTTTACCTTCATCGAGATGGACGGTGAGGGCGAAACCCACTCTAATTAGCTTAGTGGCGAACTGACTGCTCCGTTGACAGTCGAAGCGGGTAACTTTTCGCCTTTCCCTGTTTTATGAAGGACGCCCATGTCGCTTTTTAAAATTGCCTCCGTGGCCGCTCTCGCCCTGACCCTGGGCGCTTGCCAGAGCCTGTTCCAGCCTAACTATCGCGCGCCGCTGGAAACCACCCGCGACGCCACCGAGCAACTCAAGCCAGGCTGTACGGACCAGGACTGTCCGCTGGTGAACATCGACACCCTGCACTTCCCCGCCGAGCCTGAACTGGACGGCATCATCGAAAAACGCCTGCTGCAAATGACCCGCACCTCACCCGACGCCCCGGTGGCGCCGACGCTGGCGGCCTATCGCGAACAGTTTTTGCGCACCGCAGGTCCGCGCAACAGCATTTACCTGCAGGCCAAGGTACGTGAGCAGCATGACGGACTGGTGATCATCGAGTTGTCCAGCTACCTGGACACCGGCGGCGCCCATGGCACGCCGGGTCGGGGGTTCATCAACTACTCGCGTCAGCAGCATAAAGTGCTGACACTGTCGGACATGCTGGTGCCCGGGCAGGAAGAGGCGTTCTGGAAAGCCGCGCAGGTGGCGCACAACAGCTGGTTGATCAGCACCAAGCTCGATCAGGAACCGGAGTTCGTCAAGAGCTGGCCGTTCCAGAAAACCCAGAACGTGGCGCTGACCTACGGCGGGGTGATCCTCAAGTACGAAACCAGCAGCATCGCGCCTTACGCACTGGGCCATGTCGAACTGAAGATCCCCTACCCTCGCCTGAATGGCATCATCAAGCCCGAGCTGTTTCCCGGCCGTAACTGAAGGCCCGGCCCAGCACCAGCTGCAGCAGCCCTGCCAGGATCAACGCCGGCAGGGTTGCGCCGATGTCCGGATACAGATTGGCCAGCAAATGATAGGTGCTCACCCCGCCCAACCAGGCGAGCAGCGCCGGCCAGCGCAATGCGGCTGACGCCACTTGGCCACTGCGTTTGCGCAGGATGAAGTGATCCACCAGCACCACGCCGAACAGCGGCGCAAACACCGATCCGATCAACAGCAGGAAGTTCTGGTACTGGGCCAGTGGCGCCAGCAAGGCGATCAGGGTGCAGATCACGCCGATGGCCAAGGCCAGGTGCTCGACTTTCAGGCGCAACAGGATCCCGCTGGAAACGGCTGCCGAGTGAATGTCGGCAAAGGCGTTTTCCGACTCATCGAGCAGGATCAGCAGCAGCGGAATGCCCAGGCCCGCACCCGCCAATGCCAGTAGCAAGGCATTGACTTCACCGCTCGGCGCGAACGCCAGGGTGTAGGCCACGCCCAGGCTCATCAGCCAGAAATTACCGATGAAGAAGCCAATCGCCGTCCCGCCGAAGACATTCTTCGCACGCTTGCCGAAACGCGAATAGTCGGCAATCAGTGGCAGCCACGACAGCGGCATCGCGATAGCGATGTCGAAGCCCACCGCGAACGGCATCGAACCGTCACCGGCCAGCGCCCACAAGGCGGCCAGGTCGGCTTTGGCGAACAGGTTCCAGGTCAGCCAGATGCACGCTGCCAGCAACAGCCAGATGCCCCATTTACGCAGGATCTGGCGCACGAAGGTCAACGGACCGCTGACGGCCAACAGGGTCGCCAGCGCGCCGAAGAACAGGGTCCACAGCACTGGATTGGACAGCACGCTGCCGTCGCTGAAGGCCTTGGCGCCCAACAGACTGGCGGCATCGCGCATGACGATGATCTCGAACGAGCCCCAACCGATCAGTTGCAGCAGGTTCAGCACCGCCGGCAGGCTGGCGCCTTTGCTGCCGAGGCTAAGTTTGAGCGCGGCCATGGATGACAGGCCGGTGTCGCTGCCGATCACGCCGACGGCAGCCAGCAGTAGAACGCCGACCAGCGTACCGAGGAAGATCGCCAGCAGCGAGCCGGACAGGCCCAGGCCTGGCGCGAGCAGTGCGCCGGTCTGCAGGACCATCAGGCCGATGCCGAGGGAGAACCACAGGGAAAACAGATCGCGGCCGCCGAACACACGTTTGTCGGTCGGCACCGCGATGTCGGGGGAATAAGTACTCGGTTGAATGCTCAAGGGTGTTATCTCAGAGGGATAAGTGTGTCATTGAGAAATCCGGTGCCTGTTCCAACGCCTTCGCGAGCAAGCCCGCTCCCACATTGATCCCGGTCGTACACAAAATTTGTGTTCACAGGAGATCCAGTGTGGGAGCGGGCTTGCTCGCGAAGACGGCAGCAAAGGCGCCGTCAATCACAGGTCAGATCAAACTTTCTGATACAGCTGACTGCCTTCCTGCTTGAAGCGCTCAGCCTGTTCGGCCATGCCCTGGGCAACATCCACGTCGACCGCCTCGATCCGTTGGTTGGCCGCATACTCGCGGACTTCCTGGGTAATTTTCATCGAGCAGAATTTCGGCCCGCACATGGAGCAGAAGTGCGCGACCTTGGCCGAATCCTTCGGCAGCGTCTCATCGTGATACGAACGGGCGGTATCCGGATCAAGGCCCAGGTTAAACTGGTCTTCCCAACGGAATTCGAAGCGCGCCTTGCTCAAGGCATTGTCGCGGATCTGTGCGCCCGGATGCCCCTTCGCCAGATCGGCGGCATGCGCGGCGATCTTGTAGGTGATGATCCCGGTCTTGACGTCATCCTTGTTTGGCAGGCCCAGGTGCTCCTTGGGCGTGACGTAGCAGAGCATGGCGCAACCGAACCAGCCGATCATCGCCGCGCCGATACCGGAGGTGATGTGGTCGTAGCCCGGCGCGATGTCGGTGGTCAGCGGGCCGAGGGTGTAGAACGGCGCCTCGTCGCAGCATTCCAACTGCTTGTCCATGTTCTCCTTGATCAACTGCATCGGCACGTGGCCCGGGCCTTCGATCATGCACTGCACGTCGTGCTTCCAGGCGATCTTGGTCAGCTCGCCGAGGGTCTCCAGCTCGCCGAACTGCGCTTCGTCGTTGGCATCGGCAATCGAGCCAGGACGCAGGCCATCACCCAGCGAGAAGCTGACGTCGTAGGCCTTCATGATTTCGCAGATGTCTTCGAAATGGGTGTAGAGGAAGTTTTCCTTGTGGTGCGCCAGGCACCACTTGGCCATGATCGAACCGCCACGGGAGACGATGCCGGTCACGCGCTTGGCGGTCATTGGCACGTAGCGCAGCAACACGCCGGCGTGGATGGTGAAGTAGTCGACGCCCTGCTCGGCCTGCTCGATCAGGGTGTCGCGGAACAGCTCCCAGGTCAGGTCTTCGGCGACGCCGCCGACTTTTTCCAGGGCCTGGTAGATCGGCACGGTACCGATCGGCACCGGCGAGTTGCGGATGATCCACTCGCGGGTTTCGTGAATGTGTTTGCCGGTGGACAGGTCCATTACCGTGTCCGAACCCCAGCGAATGCCCCAGGTCAGTTTCGCCACTTCTTCTTCGATGGACGAACCCAGGGCGCTGTTGCCGATGTTGCCGTTGATCTTCACCAGGAAGTTACGGCCGATGATCATCGGTTCCAGTTCGGTGTGGTTGATGTTGGCCGGAATGATCGCGCGGCCGCGGGCGATTTCGTCACGGACGAATTCCGGGGTGATGATTTTCGGCACGCTGGCGCCGAAGCTGTGGCCGGCGTGTTGCTGGTCCAGCAGGCCGGCGGCGCGGGCCACTTCCAGCTTCATGTTTTCGCGGATGGCGACGTATTCCATCTCGGCGGTGATGATGCCCTGGCGCGCGTAGTGCATCTGGCTGACGTTGGCACCCGGCTTGGCGCGACGCGGGTTGTTCACGTGGGCAAAACGCAGCTTGGTCAGCTCCGGGTCGGCGAGGCGTTCCTGGCCGAAGTTGGAGCTCAGGCCGCTCAGGCGCTCGGTGTCGCCGCGGGATTCGATCCAGGGCGAGCGCACATCGGCCAGGCCTTTGCGCACGTCGATGATGACGTTGGGGTCGGTGTACGGGCCGGATGTGTCATAGACCACGACCGGCGCGTTGACCTCGCCACCGAAGTCGGTTGGCGTCACGTCGAGGCTGATTTCGCGCATCGGCACGAGGATGTCCGGGCGAGTGCCCTGGACATAGATTTTTTGCGAGTGGGTAAACGGCTGCACCGATTGTTGATCGACCTTGGCCGAGTCACTCAGGTTGGTGGCGATTTTTGCTTTTGTAGTCATCACGGGCTCTCCAGACAGCATCCAGGCAGTGGAATTTTGTCGGAGCGAACCTGTAAACGAATGGACGCACGGGTGCTGAAAAACCAGCTGTGCTGTGCTCAGTGCTCGAGGGGTGTTCGATTGTCGAACAACATCCCGGACGAAGCACAAGAGGACTCGCCGGGTGACGAGAAATCTTGTTCCCTACGCAGGCGCTAACCTGATCAGGTTCAACGGGATCCGAAATTATTCGATCTCAGCCTCATAGCAAGGCACCCCGACAAGAACCCGGCCAGTCTAGACACAACTGGCAGAGAACGCCAACTCCGTTGCAAACACCGTGATGAATGGCGCAATTAGCGCGATCGCCAGGATTGTTGCCGCTTCAATGCACAACTACACTCGCTACGCCAAGCTGCGCATTGACGTTGCACAGGCAGCGCCTTAGCCTTGGCGCTCAAATTACTTGTGTAATATTTTTACTAGGGAACGCCTATGCTGCGCAAACTCTCACTGGCCCTTGCCGTGTCTTGTGCGTCCAATGGAATGGCCTGGGCAGCAGAAGCGCCCTTATCGACCAGGACCGATCTGGTCAGCGTCTACCAGGAAGCGGCGAACAACAACGCCGACCTCGCCGCCGCCATCGCCCAATATGGCGCCCAGAAGGAAGTCGTGCCCCAGGCCCGCGCCGGGTTGCTGCCCAACCTCTCCGGCGGTGCCGATGTTGCCAGCGTACGCACGGCGATCGATCAGCCTTCGGCCACGGCCAACCGTAATGCCCATTCGTACCAGGCGACCCTGGCGCAACCGCTGTTCCGCGCCGACCGCTGGTTCCAGTTCCAGGCCGCTAAGGACGTCAACGAACAGGCTGCGTTGCAGCTTTCCGCGACCCAGCAGAACCTGATCCTGCAGACGGCCGACAGTTACTTCAACGTGTTGCGCAGCCAGGACAACCTGGCCTCGACCAAGGCCGAGGAAGCCGCGTTCAAGCGTCAGCTCGACCAGTCCAACGAACGCTTCGATGTCGGTCTCTCGGACAAGACCGACGTACTGAACTCGCAAGCCAGCTACGACACCGCACGCGCCAACCGCATCGTTGCCCAGCGCCAGGTGGATGATGCCTTCGAAGCCTTGGTCACCCTGACCAACCGTCAGTACAACTCGATCCAGGGCATCAGCCACAACCTGCCGATCCTGCCGCCTGCGCCGAACGACGCCAAGGCCTGGGTCGAAACGGCGGCCAGGCAGAACCTCAATTTGCTGGCCAGCAACTACGCCGTCAGCGCCGCCGAGCAAACCGTCAAGCAGCGCAAGGCCGGTCATGCACCGACCCTCGACGCCGTGGCGCAATACCAGAAAGGCGACAACGATGCACTGGGTTTCAGCAACCCGAGCGCCTTCGGCCAACCGTACAAGGGCGACGTCGAGCAGACTTCGATTGGCCTGCAACTGAACATACCGATCTACAGCGGTGGCCTGATCAATTCCCAGGTGCGCCAATCCTATGCGCAACTGGACCAGACCGAGCAGCAACGCGAATCCCTGCGTCGACAAATCGTCGAAAACACCCGTGACCTGCACCGCGCGGTGAATACCGATGTCGAGCAGGTGCAGGCGCGCAAGCAATCGATCATCTCCAACCAGAGCGCGGTGGAAGCGACCGAAATCGGCTATCAGGTGGGCACGCGAAACATCGTCGACGTGCTGGATGCACAGCGCTCGCTCTACACGTCGGTGCGTGACTACAACAACACCCGCTACGACTACATCCTCGACAACCTGCGCTTGAAGCAGCAGGCCGGTACGTTGAACCCGGGGGACTTGCAGGATCTGGCACGCTGGCTCAATCCCAACTACAACCCGGACAAGGACTTCCTGCCGCCGGATCTGGCGAAGGCCGCGGCTGAGCAACTCAAGGCAAGGCCTTAAAAGCAAAAGATCGCAGCCTTCGGCAGCTCCTACATTGGAATGCATCCCCCTGTAGGAGCTGCCGCAGGCTGCGATCTTTTTGTTTCTAACGGTCGATCAACCGCCCCAACCCATCCAATAACCGCTGCAGCGCCCCCTGATTGGCGCGCATCACCTTCAACCCCGCTTCCGACATCCGCTGCGCATCGCGCGGCAATTCGAACAGGCGCTGCACCGCCACCGCCAGACCTTGCGCATCCTCAACCTCCTGCAACGCCCCGGCACTGCGCAACTGCGCTGCGATTTCAAGGAAGTTGAACAGATGAGGGCCGCTCAGCACTGGCTTGGAGAGTGCCGCCGGCTCAAGCAGGTTATGCCCGCCATTGGGCACCAGGCTACCGCCGACGAACGCGCTGTCAGCCAGGGCATAGAGAAACAGCAACTCGCCCATGGTGTCACCCAGCAGCACCGAAGTCTTTGCGGTTACGGGTTCGCCCGTGGAGCGACGGACTGTTTCGAACCCCTGCTGAAGGCACAATTCGAAAACCGGGTTAAAGCGCTCAGGATGGCGCGGCACCAGAATCAGCAAGGCATCGGGATGGCTCGCGAGCAACTGGCGATGGGCTGCCAGGACCACCTCGTCTTCGCCATCGTGGGTACTGGCGGCAATCCACACCGGGCGTTCCTGCGCCTGCCATTGCCCGCGCAACTCGGCGGCACGCTGCAACAGTTGCGGGTCGATGGTCAGGTCGAACTTGATCGAGCCGGTGACTTCGACGGTTTCCCCCCGCGCGCCCAACTCACGAAAACGCTGGGCCTCGGCTTCGGTCTGCACCGCAAACAGGCTCATCTCGGCGAGCATCGGAGCGGTCAGTTTTCTGAAGCGACCATAGCCCCTGGCCGAACGCTCGGACAGCCGCGCATTGGCCAGCGCCACGGGAATCCCGCGCTTGGCGCATTGATGGATATGGTTGGGCCAGAGTTCGGTTTCCATGATCACCGCCAGTTTTGGCTGGACCCGATCAAGAAAACGCTTGGCGGCGCACGGCAAGTCGTACGGCAGATAGCAGTGCTGGATGCGCGGCTCGTTGGCGAACAACGCCTGGATGCGCTCCGAACCGGTGGGGGTCATGCAGGTCACGGTGATCGGCAGCTGTGGATAACGTTGCAGCAAGGCGCGAATCATCGGCGCGGCGGCAATGCTTTCGCCTACGGACACCGCGTGCACCCAGATTCCTCCGGGTTTCATCGTCGGCATCCCGTAGGAGAAACGCTCGCCGATGCGCTTGGCATAGGCCGGCGCCTTGCGCGAGCGCAGCCACAGCCGAATCGCCACCAATGGCAGCCCCAGGTAAAACAGCACGGTGTAGAGAGTTCTATTCATGGCGGCGGAGTTTATCGGTTTTTTCACCGATCGCCTGCAGATGCACGGCAAAACGTTCCGCCAACCAGCGAGCCGCCGGACCCAGCGGCTCATCGCGCCGCCAGACCAGTTCCACCACCAGGGCCGGCGGGGTCCATTCGCTGACCAGTTCGACCATCAAATCCTGATACGCCGGGTACTGAACTACGTGCCGTGGCAGCCAGGCCCAGCCAAGACCGCGCACCAACCATTCAGCCATCACATAAAAGCTGTCGGCCCGCCAGACCTGCGGGCTGGCCGGTTCGCTGCCGGGGTAGACGCTGGACTGGGTGGACATCAGCAACTGGCGATGCTGCGCCAGTTCCTGGCAGTTCACTTCAGTCTTTGCCGCCAACGGATGCCCGACACCGCATACCGTGACCATCTCGACACTGCCCAGCACCCGCCGCTCCAGGGCTTCAGGAATTTGATCGTGGTAAAACAGCAACCCCAGATCGGCCCGACGCTCCACCAGTTTGCGCGCCACATCGCCTTGGGCAGCGCTGGTCAGCTGCACTTCAATGCTGGGAAATTTTTCCGCCAGGGCTTCGAAGCTTTCGATGATCGGCTGGTACGGCATCGCCTCATCCTGGGCCAGGCGCAGACGGGCCTCCTGGCCGCGCATCATCGCCAGCGCCCGGCCATTGAGACGCTCACATTGGCGCAGCACTTCCCGCGCCTCTTCCAGCAAGGCGTTGCCGGCCTCGGTGAGTTTCGGCTGGCGGCCGCTGCTGCGGTCGAACAGGCTCACGCCCAGGTCTTCCTCCAACAGCGCAATTGCACTACTGACCGCCGACTGGGCTTTGCGCTGGTCCCGTGCCACGGCAGAAAACGAGCGTTGCTCCGCCACGCCGATAAACAGGCGCAGTTGTTCAAGGTTCCATTGCATCGACAAACCCATCTTCATAACAGATAGGTAATGACTTTACCGCATCTGGAGAATCTCTAGAATGCCGAACTCAACAAGCAACACTTCATACGAGGATTGACCCATGACCGCTTACTACTACCTGGCCATTGCCATCTGCGCCGAAGTGATTGCCACTGTTTCGATGAAAGCGGTCAAAGGCTTCAGCACCCCGCTGCCGCTGCTGCTGGTGATCGTCGGCTACGGCATCGCCTTCTGGATGCTGACCCTGGTGGTGCGCAGCGTACCGGTGGGCGTGGCTTACGCGGTATGGGCCGGCATGGGCATCGTAATGGTCAGCGTCGCGGCGCTGTTTATCTACGGGCAGAAGCTGGATGTGCCGGCGATGCTGGGGATGGCTTTAATCGTCCTGGGTGTCGTGGTGATTCAGTTGTTCTCCAAAACCGCCGGACACTAAGACTCACGCACAATCCAATGTGGGAGCGGGCTTGCTCGCGAATGCGGTGTGTCATCCAGCATTGAAGCCGACTGACACGACGCCTTCGCGAGCAAGCCCGCTCCCACAATTGATCACCAACAAATCCACGCTTCTTCGAGTCTGTATACTGCGCCCTTGTCTTGAACACTGAGGTCGCCGCATGCCATCCGTTATTTCCACCGACGTTCTCATTGTCGGCGCTGGTGTCGCCGGCCTCTGGCTGAATGCGCGCCTGCGCCGCGAGGGTTTTTCGACCGTGCTGGTGGAAAGCGCCAGCCTCGGCGGCGGGCAGAGCGTGAAGTCCCAGGGCATCATCCATGGCGGAGCCAAATATGCTCTGCATGGCGCACTGACCGGCGCCTCGGAAGCCATTGCCGACATGCCGCGGCGCTGGCGTGAAGCCCTCGCTGGCGACGGCGAACTGGACCTGTCGGGCGTGCGTCTGCTGTCCGAGGCCCACTATCTCTGGTCACCGGGGACCATTGCCGGCAACCTCACCAGCTTCTTCGCCAGCAAGGCCGTGCGCGGTCGCGTCGATCAGGTCAAGGGCGACCACTTGCCACCGGCCCTGCAAGACAAACGCTTCAAGGGCAAAGTCTATCGCCTCGCGGAACTGGTGATCGATGTACCGAGCCTGATCCAGCGCCTGGCAGACCTCGCGGGCGACGGTCTGCTCGCCGGCCAGAAGATCGAACCGCTGCTGGAGGGTGGTGTGCTGGTCGGCCTCAAGGTGGATGAACGCGAGATCCGCGCCCAACGCATCGTCTTGAGCGCCGGTGGCGGAACGGCGGCGTTGCTCGAAGCGCTGGGGCTGACCCAGCCCGCGATGCAACGTCGCCCGCTGCACATGATCATCGCCAAAGGCCCAAGCCTCAAGCCGCTGTACGCCCATTGCCTGGGTGGCGGCACCAAACCGCGCATCACGGTGACCACGCACCCTGCGGCCGATGGCCAGTGGGTCTGGTACTTGGGCGGAGATATCGCCGAAGCCGAAGGCGTGGCCCGTGAGCCCGCCGAACAGATCGCCACTGCTCAGAAAGAGCTTGGCCAGTTACTGCCATGGATCGACCTCAGCACGGTGCAATGGGCAACCCTGCGCGTGGACCGTGCGGAGCCATTGCAATCAGGCCTGACCCGCCCCGACAACGCCTTTGTAGCCGAGGAAGGTCGCCTGCTGGTGGGCTGGCCAACCAAACTGGCACTGGCGCCGGACTTCGCCGACCGTGTGATCGCCAGCCTCGCCCGCAATGGCATTCAACCGGGCCCCGCCAGCGCATTGCCGCCGCTGCCAAAACCGCCGATGGGCGTCCCGGCCTGGGAGCAACTGCTGCCATGAGCCAACCGACTTTGCACGACCTTCACCGGCCCTTGGGCAGCACTGGCCTGACAGTATCGCCACTAGGCCTGGGCACGGTAAAACTCGGCCGCGATCAAGGGGTGAAGTACCCCAACGGTTTCCAGATTCCCGATGATGACGAAGCGCGCATGCTGCTCAAACTCGCGCGTGATATGGGCATCAACCTGATCGACACCGCGCCGGCCTATGGTCGCAGCGAAGAGCGCCTCGGCCCGCTGCTGCGAGGTCAGCGTCAGGATTGGGTGATCGTCAGCAAGGTCGGCGAAGAGTTTGCCGACGGGCAGTCCCGCCATGATTTCAGCGCCGCCCACACCCGCCTCTCGGTGGAGCGCAGCCTGCAACGCCTTGAAACTGATTTTATCGACCTGGTGCTGGTGCACTCCGACGGCAACGACCTGGCGATCCTCAACGACTGCGAAGTCTACGCAACCCTTGCCGCACTCAAGGCCGAAGGCAAGATTCGCGGCTTCGGCTTTTCCGGCAAAACCGTCGAAGGCGGCTTGAAGGCGCTGGAGCAAGGTGATTGCGCCATGGTCACCTACAATCTGAACGAGCAAAGCGAAAAGGCCGTGATTGACTATGCTGCTGCTCACGGCAAAGCCATTCTGGTCAAGAAAGCCCTCGCCAGCGGTCATGTGTGCCTGAGCCCAGGCGTGGACCCTGTGCGCGCCAGTTTCGAGTTGTTGTTCGAACATCCCGGCGTGGCCAGTGCTATTGTCGGAACGATCAACCCGCTGCACCTCGCCCATAACGTGGCGACCGTTGCCCAGGTCCTACGTAGCCACTGATGCCGCCCCACGCGGCCTAAAGCAGGAGCCGACATGCCGCGTACGCTCATTAGAAAGAACCCGAGCAACTTCAAGACCCTGCCGTTATTCGTCGAAGCGACTCCCGAAGGCCTGAGTTATCAGAGCGTCGGGAGGCCGCTGAATTTCTCCCAGATCCTGCAACGTCGGCGCCCGGTGACCGTCGCCGATACGCAACGCTTTTCCCTGGAATTGGCCAACCTCGGGGTTTCGGTTCGCCTGACACTGCATTGGCAGAATCGCGATTACTGGGTACTGGTGCGCCAACGGCGGCAGGACCGCGGCGACGTGGTGCTCAAGCTGATTTCCGGCTACGTGCCGGCCCATGAGCTGAACCTGCCGTTGCACACGGCCATCCAGGAAATTGCCGAGGAATGCCTGCTGGAAACCCCGGAAGGCTGGCTCGGCGGACGCTTCAACGACACCTGGCTACCCGCGCCCTACTCCAGCGCCCTGCACTACCGCGAAGCCCTGCCGTTTCGCCTATCGCCGCTGTCCGGCTCGGCACGTCCGGTACGTTGCGCCAACCTGCCATTGATCGAACGGCCACGGGCCTACGTGCACTTGCCGACCGCATCGCTGCAGTTGATCTACGACTTGCGCCTGGAGGTGCCCAAGGAAGCCAAGTCCCTGAGCCTGTTTCACGTCGACGAACGCCTGGAAGGCGATCAATTGGTCGCCCGCCTGGATCGCAAGCGTCCCGACCTGTACCTGATGCCTTTGCAGGATGGCCACCCCCTGGCCGAGCTCTACACCTTGAAAAAGGATCAATTGCACCCGGCGAGCACGCGTGGGCTGTACCTGGCCGAAAGTTTCGCCCGGCAGGAAGGCTGGCTGGTGAAAGATGAGCGGATTCGCTGGAAGGACTGGGTGCGTCAGCAGGGTTTGACGCCGCCGGGGAAGGCTTCGGGATTGGCGCGGTTGCGTGGCAAGGCCAGGCAACTGCTGAAAAAGATCGTACCGCGTAAAAAGGTCAACTCTTAAAAGCAAAAGATCGCAGCCTGCGGCAGCTCCTACAGGGTCACGTGCCGCAGGTTGCGATTTGTTTTGGGTTTATTCGGACTTGCGGATCTTCTCGACAATGGCGGTCGTTGAGCTGTTTTCCACCAGTCCCAGCACTTTCACGGTCCCGCCGTAAGCGGTCACGATGTCCGCACCGACCACTTGGTCAATCCCGTAGTCCCCACCCTTGACCAGCACGTCCGGCTTGACCTCGCGCAGCAGGTTCTCCGGTGTGCCCTCAGCGAAACTGATCACCCAATCGACCGCGCCCAGACCTGCAAGCACCGCCATGCGCCGGTCGACACTGTTGATCGGACGGCCGGGCCCTTTCAGGCGGCTGACCGACGCATCGTCGTTGACCGCGACGATCAGGCGATCGCCTTGCGCCCGCGCCTGCTCCAGGTACGTCACGTGCCCGGCATGCAGGATGTCGAAGCAGCCGTTGGTGAAGACGATCTTCTCTTTATGCGCACGCGCATCATCGACTGCCAGCAACAGCTGCTCCAGGCCCAACACGCCGCGCTCGGAGCCTTCTTCACGCTGGATAGCCCGACGCAGTTCCGGCGCGCTGATGGCCGCCGTACCAAGCTTGCCGACCACGATGCCGGCCGCCAGATTGGCCAGGCCCACCGCGTGCGGCAGCTCTTCACCCGCAGCAATCGCCGCTGCCAGGGTGGAAATCACCGTATCGCCAGCACCGGTCACGTCGAACACTTCACGGGCGCGTGCCGGCAGGTGCAATGCCGGATGATCAGGCCGCAGCAGGGTCATGCCGTGCTCACCACGGGTCACCAGCAAGGCGCCAAGGTCCAGGTCGTGCATCAGCTGCGCGCCTTTGCTGACCAATTCGTGCTCATCGGCGCAACCACCGACGATGGTTTCGAATTCGCTGAGGTTCGGCGTGATCAGGCTCGCTCCGCGATAAATGGAGAAATCCTTGCCCTTGGGATCGGCCAGCACCGGAATGCCACGGGCGCGGGCGGCCTGGATCAACACCTGATGGTTTTTCAGTGCGCCCTTGCCGTAGTCGGACAGCACCAGCACCTTGATGCCTTCGAGCAGTTCGTCGACTTGCACGGACAACGCCAGGGAGTCGGTGGCGAACGGTTCTTCGAAGTCGATTCGCAGCAGTTGCTGGTGACGACTCATGACCCGCAGTTTGACGATGGTCGGCTGGTGCGCGATGCGCTGGAACAACGCGCGCACACCGGCCCCCTTGAGGCTATTGACCAGGCTGTCGGCGGCTTCATCGTCGCCGGTGACGCCGACCAGCGAGGCTGGCGCGCCAAGGGCGGCAATGTTCAACGCAACGTTGGCGGCACCGCCCGGGCGGTCCTCGATGTGTTCGACCTTGACTACCGGTACTGGCGCCTCAGGGGAAATCCGTGAGGTACCACCATGCCAGTAACGGTCGAGCATGACATCGCCGACCACCAAGACAGGGGCTTGATCGAATCGCGGCATGGACAACTTCATGGAGCAACCCACATACAAAATGAACAGGGGCGCGATATTAACACAGGGTGGGCACAGGCTTGTGTGACGGCTGCAACGGGATCTTGCGCCAAGGCTTTTTGATCAATTATTGAGCAAGAATCGCGCATGGATTCACTCGAGCGGCGCATTGCACGCCGGCTGAGCATCAGGGTGAGCCAGGCTCACCCTGAAGTCGGTGTCAGGCGATGTCTTCGGCCGGCGTATCGAGCCCCATCGCATGCAGGCGCGAATAGTAGCCATTTTGCGCCAGCAATTGCGTGTGGGTGCCACGCTCGACGATTTCACCCTGATCCATCACCAGAATCAGGTCGGCCTTTTCGATAGTCGACAACCGGTGAGCGATGACCAGCGTGGTACGACCTTTCATGACTTGATCCAGGGCTGCCTGAATGTGCCGCTCGGACTCGGTATCGAGCGCCGAGGTGGCTTCGTCGAGAATCAGCAACGGGGCATTTTTCAGCAAGGCCCGGGCAATCGCCAGGCGCTGGCGCTGGCCGCCGGACAGCAGTACGCCGTTTTCCCCGACCTGGGTATCCAGGCCTTGCGGCATCTGCGCGATGAAGTCCATGGCATAGGCGTCCGCAGCAGCCTTTTCAATGTCTGCGCGAGGTGCGCCAGCCAGGTCACCGTAGGCGATATTGTTGGCGATAGTGTCGTTGAACAGGGTCACATGTTGTGTGACTTGTGCTACGTGCCGACGCAGGTTGCGCAGGCGGTAGTCTTCGATTTCGACATCATCGAGCAGGATCTCGCCGACTTCATGATGGTAGAAGCGCGGTATCAGGCTGGCGAGTGTCGACTTGCCGCTGCCAGAGCGACCAACCAGTGCGATCATTTGCCCTGGCGCCGCAGTGAAGCTGATGTTCTTCAGCACTTCACGCTCTGTCCCGGGATAGGTAAAGCTCAGGTTGCGCACTTCCAGGTAGCCATTGACGCGGTCGCGCTCAACGGTACCGTGGTCGACTTCCGGCTCGACGTCCAGTTGCTCGAAAATGCTTTCGGCACCGGCGACACCTTTCTGAATGGTCGAACTGACTTCCGACAGCTGCCGGATCGGCTTGGGCAGCAGACCCGCCGCCGTGATGTAGGCCACCAGGTCACCGGCGGTGGCATCACCGCGCAGGAACAGCACCAGGAACATCAGCACGGCCATGGCGGTGTAGATCACCAACTGCAACATCGGCGTGTAGACCGCCCCGGTCTTGGTCATGCGCAGTTGCTTGTCGGTATTGCCCTGGCTGGCTTCGGCAAAACGCCGCTCTTCATAGCTCTCGCCACCGAAGCTGCGCACCACGCGATAACCCTGGATGGTCTCGGACGCCACATGGGTCACATCGCCCATGGCCACCTGGATCTTCTTGCTCTGCTTGCGGAATTTCTTGCTGGTGTTACCCACCATGAGTGCAATCAGCGGCAGGATGGCCAGCATCACGATGGTCAGTTTCCAGTTCATCCACAGCAGGTAGGCAAACAGGAAGACCACGGTAAGGCCTTCGCGAATCACCACCTTGATTGCATCGGTAGCGGCACCGGTCACCATGGTCACGTTGAACGTGATGCGCGAGATCAGATGCCCGGAATTATGCGTATCGAAATAGCGGTTTGGCAGAACCAGCAACTTGTTGAACAACTCGACCCGCAGGTCATGCACCAGCCCCAGCGAAACCTTCGCCAGGTAATAGTTGCCAAGGAAGGAGCCCAGGCCTTGCCACGCCGCGATCAGGATGATCAGCAATGGCACGGCCATCAGCAGCTGCAAGTCCTTCAGATAAGGGACGTTGGGGAAGAGCACCGCTTCAGGATTGCTCAGGCCATCGACGAAATACTTGAGAATCCCCGCCAGCATCGGCTGTGTGGAGGCAAAGATCACGAAGCCCACGATACTCAGCAAGAAAAGGCCGAGATAAGGTTTTACATACCCCAACAGCCGAAAATAGATTTTCAGGCTGGAGTCCTGTCCCGCTTTGGGCGGTGCGTCACTCATCGTAGAGCTCACTGGTTAGGAAGAACGCGAAATTTTATCACAAGCGTCGGGATTGGCCCGCGCCCATACCAAAACACTGGCCAGGCCAATGGGTAACCAGCTGATAAACCATTCGGCCCTCGGTGTCCCGTTCAGGCTGGCGGCATCGAATTGCATCGCCAGGGTAGAGAACAACCAGATGCCGATGATTCCCTTGGCATAGAGCGTTTCCCGAACCTTCCAGGCCTCGCGCAGTACTGCGATCCAGGTCGCCACCCACAACAACAACCCTGGCAGGCCCAATTCGATGGCTACGTGGGTGAACAGGTTATGGGCGTGGTCAAAATGCTGCCCATCGGCGAACACATTGTAGTTACTGCCAAGGCCCAGGCCGCGCCATGGGTGTTCCGCGATCATTTGCAAACTGGCCATCAGGATCTGCGGGCGATAGGAAACACCGCGCGACAGGACCAGGGATTCGAAAAGCCAGAACGCCAGCATCGCGATGATCAATGCGAGCGCCGCGACGAGACGACTGCGTCGGTCACGGCACCAGACCGGCATGGCCAGTATCGTGAGAAACAGTGCCAGGGCCGCGCCGCGACTCTGGCTGAGCAGGACAAATATCCCCAGAACGCCCAATGCAAGGGCATAGACTACCTGCATCAAGCCCGTACGCGGTGTCCAGAGTACCAGCCACACGGCTGCCAGGCCGATGACGTAGCCGCCCAGGATCGGATGGGACAATTCGCCCAGCCCTTCCACGCGTGAAACCCAGACGTTGCCATGCATTCCATAAAATTTGACGATCGCCACCAGCGCCGTGACAGCCAGCCCTATACCTCCCCATTGCATGACGCGGATCACGCGCTCGGGTCGGGCATTGGCGAAAACCGGAAAGAACAACAGGAACACCACGATGTACAGCACGCGCTTGGCTGCGCGATCAGGATCAGGCGTGTTCGACCATGAAAGACTGAGCAGTGACCAGATCACCAGCCCCAGCAACGGCAGGTAGATCCAGCGCTGTTCATGGAACAATTCCCGAAGCCGGGCCCGTGCGGACCAGCAGAGCATGATTGCAGGCAACCAGAGAAACACCACCAAGCCTTGCTGATAGAGCTTGTTGGTAGGCGCAATGGCGATGGCCAACAAAAACCACAAAAGACCTACTGCCATCCATGCTTGCGCCCAACGAGTTTCTTGCATCAAATTGCTCCTGTAAGCGTTCACTCACCCAACCCGACATGGTTAAAGCTGAATTTTTTCGGCATCATTGCCCGCCATGGCGCCCCGTTCTTCCAAAAGGCTTTCTACGATGCAATGTTCCCGGCTCCCTCAAGCCACCCTGAATCAAATGATTGACGGCGCCAAAGTATTGGAGGCCGACAGTTACGGGCCAAAAGTCTACCTGTTGCAAGACGGGAATATCCTCAAACTGTTTCGTCGCAAGCGTATATTTTCATCCGCCTTGTTTCGGCCTTACTCGAAACGCTTCATCGACAATGCCGCCGAACTGCAGAAGCTCGGCGTGCCGACCTTGCAGGTCCTGCAGTATTACCGACTGCAGGCGCCCGGCATGACAGCCGTGCTGTACCAGCCGCTGCCAGGCCAGACCCTGCGCCAGATCGCCAGCAAGGACGGTTTCAACTGGCCGCAAGCCTTGCCTGAACTGGCCGGATTGATACGTCGACTGCATCAATCGGGGATCTACTTCCGCTCACTGCATCTGGGCAACATTGTGATCACGCCCGACAATCAAATGGGCCTGATCGATGTGGCTGACATGCGTTTCCTGCGAGCCCCTTTGCCTCGGCATCTGATCAAACGCAACCTGCAACACTTCGCGCGCTATATTGCACGCGAGAACCTGAACGACACCTTTCCGATGCAAGCATTGGAGCAGGCAGTGCTGCCCTCATGAGAGTAGTGCACGGGCGGTCTGGCTGAAGCTCAGCCAGGCTTGATCCGGCCCTAATGCCTGGAACTGATCAGCGGCGACCGCTGCGGCAGAGACGCTGAACGCTCGCAAGATCGCGTCGCGCCAGGCGTTCACATCATCAACCGGGGCGTACCAGCCACTATCGGCCAGCTGTTCGCGAAATACCGCCAGGTCACTGGACAGTACCGGAACCCCCGCCATGACCGCCTCCTGCATGATCAGCCCCAGACCTTCCTCCCGCGACGGGATCGCGACCCAGTCGAACGCACGATAAAGACGCGCCGCATCATCAAGATGGCCCGGCAGCAAGACTTGCCCATGCAGCCCCAGCTCATCAATACGAGCCTGCAGCGAGGCGCGGGTGCTGCCTTCCCCGACAATCACCAATTTCAGGTCGGGGCGCTCCCGCAATGCCGCCGCAAAAGCATCAAGCAGGCAGCCGAAGCCCTTTTCCGAAACCAGGCGCCCCACCGCTCCCAATACCGGCCCACCGTCCGCAGGCAAGCCCAACCGGGTCCGCGCCTCTTCCCGAGGAAGCAAAGCGCAACAGAAGGCGGCAGGCTCAAAGGCACTGCGCAAGGTCATGACCGGTATTTGCAAGTCACTGCTCAGTGAGGCTGCGAGGGTGTTCGACACTGCAGCCAAGGCCAGCTGGGAAGCCGGGAGCTGTTGAAAGAGCACTCGATCACCCGCATGCAGCCGAGTCGCCCCATGAAAGATGACCACGACGCGGATATGCGGCAAGGACTTGAGTATCGGTAACAGCGTGCGCGCTACGCCCAATCCGTCGAGCAACAACAGTCGTGCGTCGCTGTCCTGGAGGGCGCGGTGAAAGCGGGCTCGCATCCAGGGTTTGGTCAATCGCCAGAAATGCCGCCCTTTCAATCGGGCAGAAGACAGTCCCCACTCGCGTATCTCACCGACGTCCACTCCGCATTCGGCGGCGTCTCCCTGGAGCAACCAGGTTTTCACCGGGGCCGAGGGCAAGGCTTGAGACAGTATCTGCTGATGCACCTTGTGGATCGAGGCAAACGGAGCACCACCTGCCCACATCACGTTGAGAATACTCATAGGGCAAGCAGCCAATACAAAAGGTTATGGGGATAAGCTGCGGTGTCGCTACTTGATGGACCAGCCAATGCAGACTCCCAACAACAAAAACAAAACGAACTTGACCTGTTCGCGCCGGCTGCGACGCGCCTTGCGCTGTCGCTCTACAGGCGTTTGCACGTGCAGGCCAAACCCGGTGTGCATGACTGCGTCCGCTTCAAGCGTCAGGGCAGTCAGGTTCAACTGTGCGTATCGCTGTGACAGCGCTTTCTCGCCAGCGTGCCCGGAAAAAGGCGCGCACAATCGATATTCCTTGACCCGTCGCAGGCCTGGGTTCAGCGAGAACCCCTGCCACTCCGGCTTGTCGGAAATCAATGGATGGCAAGCCACTCCACCGACGACTTCACGCGGCCCCAGATGAATGTAGGGGCTGTGAACCCGCAGATCATGAGTATAGCTACGCAACCATACTTGCAGGATTTCCGGGCGAGATTGGAGAACGGTCATGGAGTCCTCCACAAACCCTGGGCGGTAGAATTCCCAGTCATCCTCGCAATGGAAGATATAGCTCGTGCTGACGTGTTCGTACGCCAGGTCGATCGACGCCAGCTGACCCAGCTTGGGTCGATTGACGAAGACCGTACAGTGATCCTTCCAGTGGGCTGGAATCACCGCGTGTACCTCTGCGTCACCTGCATCCTCGGTGATGAACACTTCGCGGATGGGCGCCGTATTGAATCGATCGAAGCTCTCGAGGGTGGTCTTGAGCAGGTCCAGGCGACCACAGCTTGTGACCACCAGCGTGATGTCACTCTCGTGGGAAAAATGCACGGTTGTCTCAACAAAGTAGAAGTGGCCAGCAATATCAATGGCTGGCCAACGCTTGTCAAACACCCAAATTGAGTCGAATTCTTTCCAACAGACTCAACGGCGCGCGAGGGTGCAGTGCAGGCTCAAGTTCTTCGACGATACGTTGGCCGATGCGGGCAAAGCTGAATTGGTTGACCGCCAACTCCCGACCATTGCGAGCGATGCTCTGCGCCAGTTGCGGTTCGCTGCGCAGTCTGGCCAGTTTCTCCTGAAGCTGCGCAATGTCCTGGTAGAACACCACGTTGTGCATGTCCTGCAAACCCAGCGCCTGGTTTTCCGCTGCGCCCTGATCATAGGCCAGCAAGACACAGCCACAGGCCATGGCCTCGAAATTCTTGATCATGAACTCGCCCATGCCGACGTCGGCACTGACGAAAAAGCGAATGCGGTTGAGCGTATCGCGGTACTCCTCGCCGGATTTGGTGCGAGTCACCACCAAAGGCTCGACGCGACCCAGTTCATCGAGCAAGGCCTTGCGACCGCTGTAGGCGACGCTGTTGGTACTGCCGACGAACGCCAGCTCGATATCCCGCTCGCGCCCCTGATCCGCAAGTTGCGTCTGGTCATAGCCCTTGGGCACGAACACCGCATCGAAACCCTCTGCACGCAGGCGCTCGGTGACAACGAAGCCGGAACTGATGACCCGCGCCCAGGGCAGGCGACGGTAGTGCGCGCTGAACTTGCCGGTGTACTTGCAAGGAATGTAGTTCTGGTAAGCATCGTGTTCGAGAATGACCAGGTTGGGAATCGTGCGGATAAATCCGACCTGGCGGATCTCCTGCTTGAAACGCAGGAAAAACACGATCCGGTCGTAACGGGACACATCGACTTCACGCCGGAAATAACTGCGCAGGTTGCGCTGTTCCTTGCTGCTCAACCACCGCAAGTCGCACTCGCAATGAGCCGCGACCCCGTCGTACAGACGGTCCAGAATGGCCCGCTGATCTTTCTGCACCAGAAATAGAACTTTCATCGTCTTCCTTGCCACAACAGGCAAATGGAGCAACACCTGAATCCGAACCTGCCGCCAGGCAGCCGACCTTCAGGCCCATGACACCTTACAAACGCCAAAACAGTTCCTGGCGTCGCACAGCCTTGCGAAAAAATTCATTTTCGCCGTATGGCGAACCGCCCCGCCCCGCGAGCAACCGCTGCAAACCACGCCGCAGGCGACGCTTGAAGGGAGCCGGTGGCTGCAGGTCGTGCATCATTGCCAATGCCATGGCCTTGTCACGCTGCTGCGCCAGGGAAAGCTGCAGACACCAGGGATGCATCTGCTGGCCCGGATCGAACACAGGAGGAAGGGCAATACCGGCTCCGGTGTCACCCATGGGCCAGCGATCGTTGTCGTGCAGGTGATTGGCATACCCCAACAGCGTCGGCTGCCAATCAAGACCCTTTAGCGCTTCGAGCACCGCGGCCTGCGCGCAAATGTGATCGGGATGGGGGTCGAGGGTCGGGTGCGGCAACACGATCACCTCAGGCCGAGCCCGCAGCAGCAGGGCTTGCAGATCCGCCAGCAGGTTGTTCCAGGTGGGCGCGCCATCGACATCGCCCGGCAGGCCAAACGGGTTCAACTGACGAAACAACCGGGTGTCGTCCAAATCCGCTTCCCGCGAGCCTATCGGCTTGGCGGGCGATGCCTGCATGGCCGCCAGTTGCAGGCAGAAATAGCCCAACTGCACGCAATGGGCTTGCGGTACACCGGCCCAGCGCGGCACGGCGATGCTGTCCCAGGCGCGCAACCGGCCTTTGAGGCGCGCCGCCTCGACCTTGTCCATGCCCATGCGCTGATAATGTTCGGCTTCGATTTCACCGGCGGTGAGCGTCACGATCCAGGTCTCGTCCGCCTGGCTGTACAAACCGTAGGCCGCCAGCTCGGCATCATCGGCGTGCGGGGCGATGACCATCACCCGTTGCCGGCGAAAGTCCGGATGCTCGAATGCCCACAGGACCGGCTCGCCCACCAGCCGGCAGAAACGCCCGCGCAGACGCAACTCACCACGCGACAGCACCTGAGCCTGGCCACTGAGATTGAGGTAACGCAGGCCGTTCACACCCCGCTCGAAGGTCTGCCGGTCCGGGTTATCGCCACCCAACAACTCGACCATAGGATCGAAGAAGCGTCCCAGCCACGTGCTTTTTACCTTCAGGGCCAGCACCAGCGTCGCGTCGTCGACCAGCATGACACCCTCGTCCAGGCGCAGATGCTCCCCGTTCAGGTGCACCTTGGGCTGCGGGGTGTAGGGAGGAAAAGTGTATTGATAGTGGTCGTTCGGCGAATAGAACAGGTGATCGGCAAACCAGGCTTCGTGGACCACCCAGCCCACCACCGCCAGCACCAGCGGCAACCACCACGCCACCAGGATGCCGCAAAGGATCAACAGCACCAGTGCGACCAGCAGACCGATGCGTTTGTTGCGCCGGTGGCGCTTGAGCAATTGCTGTTTGCGGTTCATGGGCTGACTCATACGGTGTAGACCGGCACAGGGTTGCACCAGCGATCCTTGTATTCCCGGTCGGCGCGGCCAAAGGAAAAGCGCAGGGGCTTGTCCAGTGCCCTGGCGTGCTCCCAGGCGCTTTGGGTGTTGAGAAAACTCAGCACGCTACCGGGGCTGAACTCGCGGGTTTCGGGGTCGACACCGCCATTGATGTATTCGACGCTGATCCACTGCGGCGTCTCGACGCGGTACACCAGTTGAATGGCAATGGGGGCATCGTTGAGGAAAATCACCGAACCGATCAGCAGCTCGCGCAACAACTCGATGACCTCGGCCATGCGCTCGGCACCGGTCGCCGGGAACCCCCAGCGGCGCTGGAACAGATCGCAATAGATCGCCCCCAGCTCCTGGCTGGAAAATTCGCTGACCGGTCGTACTACGCCGCCTGCCTCTTCCAGCAACCTGAGTTCGCGGCGCTGGTTGTAGCGAAACTTCTTCGACAACTCTTCGGGCGTGCGGGCCATGGCCAGTTGCTCGGCCTGCAGCCGGATGCCGGTGAAACGGTTTTCGTTGAGCGCCGACAGGTAACGCCCGCGATGGCGCAAAGGTGCCTGGGCATCGGCCGCAGCCGGCAGGATGATCTCGGCATTGCCAAGGTCGAACAGGCCCTTTTTGCCGTTACGCTTGAGCACGTCCTTGGACAAGGCGAGGTCGCGCCCCCAGGTCGGGATTGCGGCCTTGATTTCGCCGTCCTGCTCCCAGGCCAGGTATCGCACGGGGATACCGGCCAGCTGCGCCAGGCGCTCGACCACCAGTGGGTGAGTGGCGACGCTGCCGCCATAACGCTGCCAGGCCTGGGCATAGGTCGGGGCATCGGAGAGCGACCAGCCACGTTCGCGCCAGCCTTGAAATCGGTTGAGCATCAGCCCCTCTGTGCCAGTTCGGTAACGTGCGGCAAGTGCCAGAAAGCATCGCGCACCGCGCGGTCGGAGAAGCGTTCGCGCAGGCGCTCGAGCATCAGCTCGGCACACTGGCGACGTTGCTGCTCGTCCATTGCGGCCAGATGTTGCAGGCCTTGAGCCAGGTGCTCGGCATCGCCCAGCGGGAACAGGATGCCCACGCCTTCGACCACTTCCTTCGCGCCGCCACACGCCGTTGCAAGCAACGGCACGCCCGCCGCCATGGCTTCGAGCAGCACCATGCCGAAAGGTTCATGATCGGAGCTCAGGGCAAACACATCGAATGCCTTGAAATACCGCCGGGCCTCAGGGACCTGACCAAGGAACAGCACGCGGTTGCCAATCCCCAGCTCGCGCGCCTGGGCTTTCAGATCCTGCTCCAGTCGACCGCTACCGAGGATCACCAGCTGGCTATTGGCTGGCAAACCGGGCAGCGCCTGGGCAAAGCCGTCCAGCAAGGTGGCCTGGTCCTTGTCCGGATGCAGGCGCCCGACGTTGCCGACAATCCAGGCGTCCTCCGACAGGCCAAGGGTCTCGCGCGCCTCGCGAACCGATACCTGGCTGGCCTGCAAGGCCGGCACATCGATCCGGTTATACAGCGTCTGAATCCGTGCCGCCGGCCACTTCGGCAGGCATTGGCGCATGTCATCGCGCACGGCGTCGGACACCCCGAGCAGGCTCAGGCGCTTGCGGAAAACCTGCGCGAAGAGTTTGCGTGTGCCGCGTTTGTAATCGTCAAACGCATGGTGCACGCCAATCACCGGCAACGAGGTGCCGAGCAAGGCGATGTAGATGGGCTTGAAGCGATGGGCAATGCAGAAACTGAAATTGCGCGAAGCGGCGATCTTGCGCAGATCGCCGATGGCGCCCAGCTTCAAGCCACGAATGGCCTTGGAGCTGTATTCCATGAACAACACTTCATCGGAGGCGCAACCGGCGGCAACCTCGGCATCGGCGACCCCGGTCAGGAACACCGTGGTCACCCGGTAACCGGTCCCCGCGAAGAGGCTGGCGTACTGCCGCGCGCAGTCCAGGAACGGCCCGTCATAGCCGTGGCAAAACTGCAGCACATGGCGTTCAGCCGAGCGTGTCATAGGTGTCCGCGCCCTCTTTGACCACCAGGATGTCTTCCATGATCAGATACTGTAGATCGGAACCGAAGAACATGTTCAAGGCGTCGGTCGGTGAACAGATCATCGGCTCGCCACGACGGTTCAGCGAGGTGTTCAGCGACACACCATTGCCGGTGAGGACTTCCAGCGCCTTCATCATGTCGTAGTAGCGCGGGTTGTATTCGCGCTTGAGCACCTGGGCACGGGAAGTGCCGTCTTCGTGGACGACTTCCGGCACGCGGGTTTTCCACTCCTCAGCCACTTCGAAGGTGAAGGTCATGAACGGAGCCGGGTGATCGATCTTGATCATCTGCGGCGCCACGGTGTCGAGCATCGACGGGCAGAAAGGCCTCCAGCGCTCGCGGAACTTGATCTGGTGGTTGATGCGGTCGGCCACGCCGGGAATGCTCGGGCAACCGATGATCGAACGACCACCCAGTGCGCGCGGACCGAACTCCATGCGGCCCTGGAACCAGGCCACCGGGTTGCCATCAACCATGATCCTGGCGATCTGCTCCGGCATGTTGTCGAGCTTGCGCCACGTTGGCTTGTTCTCGTGACGGGCGCAGGCCGCGATCACGTCTTCGTTGCTGTACGACGGGCCGAGGTAGACGTGTTCCATCTTCTCGACCGGGACGCCACGAGCGTGGGACACATAGGCTGCCGCGCCCACCGCGGTACCGGCGTCGCCGGATGCTGGCTGGACGAACAGTTCCTTGACGTCGTCGCGGGCGATGATTTTCTGGTTCAGCTTGACGTTCAACGCACAGCCACCGGCGTAGGCCAGCTTGCCGGTTTCCTTGAGCACGTCGCCCAGGTAGTGGTCGATCATCTGCAGCGCAATTTTTTCGAACAGCGCCTGGATGCTCGCGGCGTAGTGGATGTACGGCTCGTCGGCGATGTCGCCTTCGCGCTTCGGACCCAGCCACTCGATCAGTTTCGGCGAGAAGTAGTAACCCTTGCCCTTCTCTTTGTAGCGACGCAGGCCGATGACGTTGGCATAGTCGGTGTTGATCACCAACTCGCCGTTTTCGAACGAGGCCAGGCGCGAGAAATCGTATTTGCTGGCGTCGCCGTACGGCGCCATGCCCATGACCTTGAACTCACCGTCGAGCATATCGAAACCGAGGAACTCGGTGATCGCGCCATACAGGCCGCCGAGAGAGTCCGGATCGAAGAATTCCTTGATCTTGTGGATCTTGCCGTTTTCGCCATAACCGAAGAAGGTCGTGGCGTACTCGCCCTTGCCGTCAATGCCGAGGATCGCGGTTTTCTCTTTGAAACCGGAGCAGTGGTAGGCACTGGAAGCGTGGGCCAGGTGGTGTTCGACCGGCTCGATCTTGATCTTCTTCGGGTCGAAGCCCAGTTGCTCCAGGCACCAGACGATCTTGTTGCGATAGCGCTTGTAGCGACGGTTGCCCATCAGGATCGCGTCGAGTGCACGATCCGGGGCGTACCAGTAACGCTTGGCGTACTGCCAGCGGGCCTTGCCGAACAGGCTGATCGGTGCGAATGGAATCGCTACCACGTCAACGTCGGAAGGCTTGATGCCGGCCTGTTCCAGGCAGAACTTCGCCGATTCGTAGGGCATGCGGTTCTTTGCATGTTTATCGCGTACGAAGCGCTCTTCTTCCGCAGCCGCGACCAGCTTGCCGTCGATGTACAGGGCTGCGGAAGGATCATGGCTAAGGGCGCCGGACAGGCCAAGAATCGTCAATGCCACAGGGGTCTAGCCTCTTTAGTCTGCGTGCAGGCGCAATGCGCCTCAATAATTAATGTGCCCTCGCAACGGGCGAGAGACAGCTAAAGGGCGGGATTATAGCTTAAAGATGCCGGGAATGACCCTACGGTTATCAGCCTCGGGCAGGCCGCCAGTAAATACGGATGTTGCCATCCGTGCCCTGCCGGTAAAGGGTGTAGGGCAAGACAACGGTATCCAGCGTGCCGGACATCGCCAGGTCCAGCAAAATGACTGGAACGAAGATACCCGTTGGATCGGGAGGCGCATTCAATACGCAAAAGTCGTAGGCCAGGCCGCTGTAGACCCGTGGAATGGACTGACAATAAGTTTTTTGCCGTCGAAGCGCCTGGGCCGCGTCGGCATCGTCCTGCAAGACCGTCGAGACGGTCCCGCACCCTGTCAAAGCCAGTGAGATGACACCTGATGTGACTGCCTTTTTGATCGTCAAAGCTTGCCCTCCGTGAACGTCAGGCAAGCTAGCATCGCGGTCATTCAGGCCACAGTTCATGGCTTCCCAAGTTCCTGTAGGACGATGCTTAAGAAGTTGTCCCTTATCTTCGCTGGCTGTTCCGGCCCCTTCGCGAGCAAGCCCGCTCCCACATTCGACCGCTTTCATCTATGTGAACGCGGTTGAAATGTGGGAGCGGGCTTGCTCGCGAAGAGATTCAGACTGCGCTGGAGATATCTTTCGGAAGCCGCTGATCAATGACCTGATAAAGCGCACAGGTCTCAGGCCAGTTGCGCATGAACCGCGCCCGGTCCCGCGCATAAGCTGGTGCGAAGCTTTGGAGCGAGCCGTGCTGGCACATCGAATCCAGGTCGATCAGCGCCCAGCGGTCCTGCTGCCAGAACAGGTTGTGACCCTTGAAGTCGCCGTGGCTGATGCGCTCGGCAATCAATTCGGCAAACAGGTGATCCAGCGCCAGCAACTCGGCTTCAGGCGCATCACCACTCTCGATGTACGGTGCGAAACGCTCGATGATGTCCGGCCCCGACAGATGTTCGGTGATCAGATAGGCACGGCTACGCAGCCAGAGAAAACGCTTCTCCAGCACCGCCAGGGGCTTGGGCGTGGCGATGCCGAGAAAGGCCAGGCGATTGCCTTCGCGCCAGGAGTGCCAGGCACGGCTCGGGCGCCAGAAGCGCTTGAGCCAGTGGGCGAAACCCTTGATGTTGTAGCGCTTGATCACCAGCGTTCGGCCATCCACCTCGACCTTGCCAACGCTCGCCGCGCCGCCGGTCTTGTACAGGTGCCCCTGATCCAGCAAGGCATCGGCCTGGGCCAGTACGGGCAGCATGGCCGTTTCTTCTTCGCGACGAATCGCCCGCAAGCCGAACGCTCCGCGCTGGACGCTGAACAGCGTGCATTCGCGACCGACCTTGATCAGGAAGTCCTTGAGGCGCCAGCTGCGAACCTTGTCGACCTGTTTCTGCAGCGCCTCCATGGGCAGGGCATGCTCGCCGTTGCTCAGCAGGTAGTACACCAGCAATTCTTCGGTGAACGGCTCCAGCGACTTGGGCAACTGGGCGAAAAACACCCCGAGATTTTCCAGGACCTTTTGCCGCGAGAGCGGCTGGCCTGGCGTTTCGCTGCAGATACCGGCGCCATCGATCAAATACAGTCGATTGCCCTGGCGCAGCAGGTTGTCCAGGTGCAGGTCTTCCTGCCACAAACCTTTGCGATGCATTTGACCGATCGCGCCCAAGGCTTGCGCCAAAACGGCTGACTGCTCATCGGCCAGCACCGGCAGGCCTTCCACCTGATGCCAGGCATCCCCCAGGCTTTGGGCGCCCTCAAGGAATTCAAACAGCAGCCAGCCACCCTCGCCATCCTTCAGACCGTCAGCCAACAGCAGCGGCGTGGTCAGGCCCTGGGCGGCGAGCAGTCGCACACCGTCCAGCTCGCGCTGGAAATGCCGCGCCGCCTTGCTGCCAACCAGCAACTTGGCCAGCACGGGCCGACCGCGCCAGACACCCGCACCGACATAACGCTGCCCGGGCAAGACCCGCAACAGGGTCAGCAACTGTAGCTGCGCCGGCCCGGCAGCATCGGCCAGTGAAAGACTGAGCGGCAGGCTCGGGTGACGGCCAGCGCTTTTCAGTTCGGATAAACGCATCAGCGCTTCTCCTTATGGCTGCGCCGCGCGGTCAGGCGCGTCAGCCAGGTGTCGATCAACGAGCTGTCCTGGGGTTGATCCAGATAAGCGCCCAGCAGCACCCGCAATTGCCCTTCGCTCCACTCGGGCGCCCGACGCAGCAACGGCTCCAGGTCCTTTACGCGGTCGCGCAGCCCGAACAACAGGTGCCGGGTCTTTTCCAGGTCGATCAGTTGCGCCTGATACCCGTCGCCGGTGGCCCGCAGGAAAATATGCTTGGGGTAGAAGCAGCCATGCACCTGGCGCATGCCGTGCAGACGCTGCGCCAGGTGCCCGCAAGCTTGCAGAATGGCTACCTGCTGCGCCTCGCCGAGATCCGTCCAACGTTGCAACAGCGAATCCAGATCATCCCAACCGTCGAGGGCGCGCGTCAGGAGAATGGCCCGGGTTTCACCGTCCACCTTGCGCTCACCGAAGAACACCGCCTTGAGCGCCGGTATGCCGAGCTTTTCGTAACGGCTGATGTTGCGAAACTCCCGGGCAAAACTCGGCTCGCCAAACGGCGCATGCAAGGTATGCATCTGGTAGTTGCTCTGGCGCTTGAGGTAGTAGCCACGACCTTCCAGTTCCAGTCGAAACACGCTGCTCCAGCCACCCCGCAGGGTGTTGGGTTCGTCCACGGCATCGAGCTGCCGGGCCCAGAGCGCGTCGAACGTGCCGAGGCCGTGGCGCTCAAGCAGCGCACGGTCTTCAGCGGCCAGGAAATCAGTCATTCGCGCCCCTCGAAAAATCTCATCACGTGCCGGATGCGTTTTTTATCGGCGGCATTGAGCCGGGTCCGTTGGCGGTATTGCAGGTAAAAGCGCAGGCGCTGGGTGGCCGACAGTTGATACTTGGCGACCTTGTCCAGGCAGGCCAGGTCCTTGGTGATTCGGTACTTGAGCCAGAAACCTCTCCAGAAATCACCGTTGGGGCAATCGATCAGGAACAGTCGGGCCTGATCATCGACCAGCAGGTTGCGCCACTTCAAATCGTTATGGGTAAAGTGATGCTCGTGCATCGTGCGGGTGTAATTGGCCAGTTGTCGGCTGATGCTGTCGACCCAGGCGCGGTCCGCCAGTTTCGCATCGTGCCGCTCGGCCAGGGCCGACAAATCTTCCGTATGTGGCAGTTCGCGGGTGATCATCGCCCCACGATCATAGGCTGCACCGCGACGCTCCAGCCCCCAGGCCACCACCTCGGCGGTGGGGATGCCCCACTTGGCAAAGCGCTTGAGGTTCTGCCACTCCATCTTCACCCGTGGCTTGCCCAGGTAGCGGCGCAAGCCCTTGCCTGCCCCCACGTAGCGCTTGACGTAATAGTTGACGCCATTGCGCTGGACGCGAATGACCTCCGACAGCGGATCGCGGGTCAGGCGCTCGCCCTGCAGCGCAAACACGGCATCAAGGCTGCCGAAGTCTTGTGCCAGATCGCGATAAGCAGGCTCCAGTCTCCAACCCGCCATCAGAGCGCGTCTCCGTACCGCTGTTTACGCTCGTAAAGCTTGTTGGCCTTGCCTTCGAGCCAGCTCAGCAGCCCCGCTTCTTCGCCCAGGATCTGGCGTAGCGGCCGCTGGAAATAACCCTTGAGGAAACGCAACTTGTCGCGCCGGGTCAGGCCGATGTCCAGGGCGGAAAAATACAGCGCCGCCAGATCCTTGTTACGCCAGCGCGAGGTGATCGTCGGACGGGTCTGGGCGCGGTGCAGGTCGATCACCGAGAGTTTGAAATCGTCTGCGGTCACCGGCTTGTCGGTGTGCAGCAGGAAGTGGCAGATGTAGCAGTCACGATGGTTGACCCCGGCGCGGTGCATCATGCCGGTCATGCGCGCCACTTCAGCGATCAGCGCGCGCTTGAGTTTTGGCTCCGGCGGCTGCTTGGACCAGTTGATGCTGAAATCTTCAAGGCTGACGGTCGGCGCCAGCTCTTCGGTGACGATGAACGAATGCTGGTCCGCCGGGTTGCTGCCTTTTTCGCCATAGGCGACGGCGGTCATGGTAGGCACGCCGACTTCCTGCAGGCGCTGGATGGCCTTCCACTCCTGGCCGGCACCCAATACCGGCAGCTTGGCGGTGAGCAGGTTCTTGAAGATCTCGCCCCAGCCGATGCCACGGTGGATCTTCACGAAAAACCCGTTGCCGTCCACCTCGGTGCGCAGGGTACGGCGAGCTTCGAGCTCACGGTACACCTCGCCCTGCAATCCCTCGACTTCGGCGAACGGGTCGCGTCCGGCCCAGAGGCTCTTGAACGGTTCAGCCAGCATCAACTTCATTTAAGCGTGCTCCGCCAGAATCACATCGGCCGCATGTTGCGGCATGCTGTAGAGGTCGGCCGTCTCGGCGAAGGCCACACCGTTGCGGCTCCAGGCCGCCCTTGCTTGAGCGTCGTTCAACATGCCGGTCAGGTACTGGGCCAGCTGGGCTTGATCGAACGGCTCGTCCAGCACCAGGCCAGCGTCGGCCTCGGCGATGTAATGGGCGTACCCGCAGACCGCGCTCACCAGCACCGGCAGCCCGGCCACCAGCGCTTCGAGCAGCACGGTACCGGTGTTTTCGTTGTAGGCCGGGTGGATCAACAGATCGGCGCCCAACAGGAAACGCGGAATATCGCTGCGGCCCTTGAGGAACGTCACGTTGTCGCCGAGCCCCAGCGTGGCGCTCTGCATCTGGAATAACTTGGGGTCGTCCTGGCCAATTACAAACAGCCGGGTGCGCTTCTTCAGATCAGCGGGCAATGCCGCCAAGGCCTTGAGGCTGCGATCCACACCCTTGGTCTTGAACCCGGAGCCGATCTGCACCAGCAGCAAGTCATCGTCCTTCAGATTGAATTCGGCGCGGAACCCGGCGCGAATCTCGTCCGCATCCGCCGGCCGACGACGATCCTGTGCAATGCCTGGCGGCAGCAGGTGGAAGCGTTCCAGCGGCGTGCCGTAATGCTTGATGAACAGCGGTTGCTGGACCTCGGAAATCATCAGCACTTCGGTCTTCGCCTCTTTGGCGAACACCGCCCGCTCGTACTCGGCGAAGTGGCGGTAGCGGCCCCAACGTCGGTACAGCGAGTTGCGCAGGTTCTGCGCCTTGTCTTCGAAGCAGCCGTCGGCGGCGTAGTAGACATCCAGGCCCGGCATCTTGTTGAAGCCGATCAAGCGGTCCACCGGACGCTTGGCCAGGTCCGCTTCCATCCACTCGCTGAGCTTTTCGTTGCGTCGATGGTTGAAGAAGGCCTTGACCGGCGCCACCAGCACTTCGAAACCCGGCGGCACCTCACCTTCCCAGATCAGCGTGTAGACGCGGATCTGATGGCCGCGCTTCTGGCACTCCAGGGCGATGCGCATGAAATCGCGCTGCAGGCCACCAAAGGGAAAATACTTGTACAGGACAAATGCCAATTGCATCAGCGCAGCTCCTCAGCCAGTAATAACGTGCTCAGTCGGCTCGCGACACGCTCGGGATTCAGACGCGTGAAGCACAATGGCCACTCGCGTTTCAGGTCAAACTGACGGGCATCTTCGGCCGTCGGTTGATAGGTGCATTTCTTTTGCAGGCACGGCGCGCAGGGGAAGTCGCTGGCCAGGTGTATCTGCGACTTGCCGTAGGCCCCGGTCAGGCCCGGATTGGTCGGGCCGAACAGCGACAGCGTCGGCACATCCAGTGCCGCGGCCAGATGACCGAGACCGGTATCCACCGCCACGCAGGCTTGCGCGCCAGCCAGGACTTTACCGACCCCGGCCAGATTCAGCTTGGGCAATACCTCGGCGTGTTTGAAGCCGGCGGCGATGCGCTCGGCGCGGGCCTTCTCCGCCGCGTTGCCCCACGGCAGTTTCACGCCCACCCCGAGATATCCGACCCGTTCGGTCAACTCGCGCCAGTAGGCTTCGGGCCAGTGCTTGGTGTCCCAGGTGGTGCCGTGCAGGAACACCACATACGGATTCTTGCGCGGCAGCTCGACCAGGCGTTCGACGTTCAGGCCGTAGTCGCCCAGGCCCTTGGGCAGGTCATAACCCAGGGCGATGGCGAACAGCTGACGCACCCGCTCCACCGCATGCTGTCCGCGGGCAACCGCCAGGCGACGGTTATAGAACCGCGCGGCGACGGGCTCGCGTGCCGAACTTTTATCGAGACCCGCCACCGGGGCTTTCACATACCGGGTGAGCAAAGCGCTTTTCAGCAGGCCCTGGGCGTCGATGACCAGATCGTATTGGCTGGCGCGCACGTTTTGCTTGAAGCGCTTCCACTCGCCACTCTTGATGGTCTGCCAGATGTTCTTGCGCCAGCGCCGGATCGCCACCGGGATCACCTGGCCCACCGCTGGGTGCCAGCTCGGAATTTCGGCAAAACCTTCCTCCACCACCCAGTCGAACGTGATGCCGGGGATGGCCCGCGAGGCGTCGGTCAGCGCCGGCAGCGCATGAATCACGTCGCCCAGCGATGAAGTCTTGATCAGCAGTACCCGCAAACTATTTGACCTCGACCACAGTGCCCTGCAAACGCTGCAAGGCTTCGTTCACCGCTTGCGGCATCAGCTGGCGCAGGCAGTTGTAATGGCCGAAACGACATGTGCGGTCGAAGCATGGGCTGCATTCAATGCCCAGGCGCACGATCTCGACATGCTCGGCCAGCGGCGGCGTGAAGCCCGGTGACGTCGAGCCGTAGACCGCCACCAGCGGGCGGTTCAGCGCAGCGGCAACGTGCATCAGGCCAGAATCGTTGGACACCACGGAATCGGCGCAGGACAACAAATCGATGGCCTCGGCCAACGATGTGCCGCCACTGAGGTTCACCGACTCTTCACGCAAGCCGGGGATCAGCCGCGAACGGATGTCTTCACCCACGGCATGATCGTTCTTCGAACCAAACAGCCAGACTTGCCAGCCTTCGCGAATCTTCGCTTCGGCGACTTTGGCGTAGTGCTCCGACGGCCAGCGCTTGGACTCGCCGAACTCGGCACCGGGGCACAAAGCCAACACCGGACGGTCGAGGGCCAGGCCGAACTTGGCCAATGCGGCCTCGCGAGTCACCGGATCGATCCGCAGGCTCGGGCGCGGGTAAGGCTTGGGCAGTTCAACGCCCGGCTCATAGGCCAGGGCCATGAAGCGCTCGATCATCAGTGGGTAACGTTCTTTGTCCAGCGTGCGCACATCGTTGAGCAGGCCGTAGCGGAACTCGCCACGCCAGCCGGTGCGCTTGGGGATGCCGGCAAAGAACGGCACCAGTGCCGACTTCAGGGAATTGGGCAGCAGGATCGCCTGGTCGTACTGGCCGCCCAGGGATTTTCCGATGCGTCGACGCGTGGCCAGTTCCAGTGCACCGTGGCCGAGCGGAAAGCTCAAGGCCTGGCGAACTTCGGGCATGCGCTCAAGAATCGGCCGGCTCCACTCGGGGGCCAGCACGTCGATTTCGCATTGCGGGTGGCGTTGCTTGAGACACTGAAACAGTGTCTGCGCCATCACCATGTCACCGACCCAACTGGGCCCAACGATCAGAATTTTCATGTGGTTTCCATAAACGAACCGGGGAGGCCTACGCCTCCCCGCCTCGAGAATCACTGTGGGGCAAGGCGGCTTGCGATGGGTCATCACCTCCAACATTGCTGTCGACTGTCACTCCGCTATCGCGAGCAGGCTCGCTCCCACATTGGGTATTGGTGTACCTCGACCTGCATGACACTGCAGATCTACTGTGGGAGCGGGCTTGCTCGCGAAGGGGCCATCACATCCAACATTGATGTTGCCTGACACTCCACTTTCGCGAGCAAGCCCGCTCCCACATTTGAATCCAGTCGCTCCGACAGGCGCGTTTCAGCTTAGCCCCAGCCCACGCCAGATCCTCATGACCTGTCGCCGCTCGTCCGCGAACTGGTCGCCCGGTATCACCCCGGCATCCTTCTGCAAAGCCTGCCGGTGGGCGGCGGAGCGGTAGGCTTTATAAGCCTCACGCAACAGGCTGGCATCCTCGACGGGCATCAGCCCTGCCTTCTCCAGCTCTTCCAGAATGCGGATGTTGTCCGTCCAGCGCAGCAGTGGCGGGTGTGTTTCGGACCACGCCAGGGCCGCGTATTGCACCATAAATTCAATATCGACGATACCTCCGGCGTCCTGCTTGAGGTCGAAGGGCGCCGTGGCCTCGAAGGCATTTGCCCCGGTGCCGGCCGCGGTACTCTTGCTGCCCAGGTTATCGCGCATCTTGGCGCGCATCTCGCTGACCTCCTGGCGCAGGGTCGGCAAGTCGCGCGCCTTGCCCAGAATCGCCGCGCGAACCTGCTCGAACGCCCGACCGACATCCTCGCTCCCCACCAGCACCCGCGCCCTGACCAGCGCCTGATGCTCCCAGGTCCAGGCTTCATTTTCCTGATAGCGGGCAAAGGCCCCCAGCGAACTCACCAGCAGCCCCGATGCACCGGACGGCCGCAGGCGCATGTCGACTTCATAGAGCTGACCGGAGTTGGTCTGCGCCGTCAGCAAGTGAATGATCCGCTGCCCCAGCCGGGTGAAAAATTGCGCGCCATCGATCGACTTCGGCCCGTCGGTTTCTGCCTGTGGATCGCCATCATGGATGAACACCAGGTCCAGGTCCGAACCATGCCCCAATTCCAGGCCACCGACTTTTCCATAACCGACAATGATGAAGCCGGGATCGCACAAGGTGCCATCGGTGCGCAGCGGTGTGCCGTACTTGGCGACCGTTTGCCGCCAGGCCAGGGCCAGCACTTGCTCCAGGATCGCTTCGGCGAGCCAGGTCAGGTAATCGCTGACCTTCATCAACGGCAGGCTGCCGGCGATTTCCGAAGCGGCGACCCGCAAGCGGTGCGCCAGCTTGAAATGCCGCAAGGCTTCCATTTGCTGCTCGAGGTCGTCCTCGGGAATCCGCGTCAGGCGTTCGCGCAACTCGGCGGCCAACTCCGGCGCCAACGGCGGTTTGAACAATCGGCCTTCGTTGAGCAACTCGTCGAGCAACAGCGGAAAACGGGTGATCTGTTCGGCGATCCACGGGCTAGCCGCGCACAGGGTCAGCAAGCGTCGCAGTGCGCCGGGGTTTTCGGTCAACAGCACCAGGTAGGCAGAACGACGCGCCACGGCTTCCACCAGTGGCAATACCCGTTCCAGCACCAGATCCGGATTGGCATGCTCTACGGCCTGAGCCAGCAAGCGCGGAATAAAGGCATCGAGACGTTCGCGCCCCAGACGCTGCATGGCGCGCAACTGCGGGCTGCCACGCAAGTTGGCCAAGGCCTTCAATGCTTTGCTGGCATCAAGGAAGCCGCCCTCCTGCAACTGACGGCAGGCGGCTTCTTCATCCTGGGCTTCCTCCCACAACGGCAGCCATTCACCGCCCACCACCACTTCGCTTTCGGCACCCTGCTCTTCATCGGGGTCGGCGATCACCTGACCGAAATGCCAGGCCACACGGCCACGCCAGTACATCAATTGCTCATGGAACGCCGACCAGTCGGCGAAGCCCAGCATGAAGGCAATGCGCGCCTGGTCCTGGACACCGTCGGGCAGCATTTGCGTCTGGCGATCGGCAATCGCCTGGATCGCGTGTTCGGTATAACGCAGGAATTCGTAGCCTTCGCGCAGTTCACTGATCACCGCTGGCGGCAGGTAACCTTGACCCTCCAGCGTACTCAGCACTTTTAATAATGGACGCTGTTGCAGACTCAGATCGCGACCGCCATGAATCAGCTGGAAGGCCTGGGCGATGAACTCCACCTCACGGATGCCACCGGAGCCGAGCTTGATGTTGTCGGCCATGCCCTTGCGCCGCACTTCCTGCTGGATCAGCTGCTTCATGGTGCGTAGCGCTTCGATGGCGGAAAAGTCCAGGTAGCGCCGGTAAACGAAGGGGCGCAGCATCTCTTGCAGCTGCGCACCGGCCACTTGATCGCCGGCGACCACCCGCGACTTGATCATCGCGTAGCGTTCCCAGTCGCGACCCTGGTCCTGGTAGTACTGCTCCAGCGCGTTGAAACTCAATACCAGCGCGCCCGACGATCCATAAGGTCGCAGGCGCATGTCGACGCGGAACACGAAACCGTCGACGGTCATCGGGTCCAGGGCCTTGATCAGGCGCTGGCCGAGACGAATGAAGAATTCCTGGTTATCCAGCGAGCGTTTAACGCCGACCGTTTCGCCGCCTTCGGGGTAGGCGAAAATCAGGTCGATATCCGACGACAGATTCAGCTCAACGGCACCGAGCTTGCCCATGCCAAGGACGACCATCTGCTGCGGCTCGCCGCTGCGGCGGCCGGTCGGCACGCCGAACTGCTGACAATGCCGCGCGTATAGCCATTGATAGGCTTGATCGATGCTGGCGTCGGCCATGTCCGAAAGGTCGCGGCAGGTCTGGATCAGATCAGCCTGGCGGGTCAGGTCCCGCCAGATGATTCGCACTTGGTGGCGCGCCCGTTGGCGGCGCAACGCCCGACCGAGTTGATCATCGGTTTCGGCCAGGTTCACGGCTGCCGCAATTTGCGCGCACAACTCGCCGGAGGCAAAGCTTCGGTCCAGCTCGCCGGACTGCACCAGTTCCAGCAGCATCCGCGGATCACGCACGCTTTGTTCAGTGACGAAGTCGCTGGCAGCGGTGACGCGGGCAAATTGCGCCCAGCGTTCAGGTGTCCACGCGGACAGGCGATGGTCGTCATCCAATGCCTCGACGGCAGTACGGAACGACTGCTCGGCGCGAGTGACAAACGGCAACAGAATGGCGGGCAGGTCGGCAAGCGGGGGCAGGCTCATGGTCTATCCTTGATCGGCGTGTGACGGTCAGCATGTAGTGAATCTCGCAAACCCACTACCTGAAGGAGTGTCGAACAAAGGTTAGAAATAGCTGAAAATTCTTTTTTATCGGCAGCGAACATCAAGCTTTCACCTTTTTCGGTTGGCAAAATACCAACCTTAACGATTATTCTCACAACGCAGCCGGGGGCCACAAGCCGCTCATCTGTAGTTTTACTACTCGTATATACATTAGCAAGGCTGAAATGCCGGATGATTTGTAGTAAAACTACACACCGCCGGACCAACCTATCGGCAATCCAAGAATTCATAACGTCTGCCCACAAGGCCAGTCGCTAACTCAGGCAACCGATTCTGGTAGCCTTTCCGCCCTGGAGCAAGCCATGCAAGACCTCGATCCCGTCGAAACCCAGGAATGGCTGGACGCCCTGGAATCGGTTCTCGACAAAGAAGGCGAAGACCGTGCTCACTATCTGATGACCCGTATGGGTGAACTCGCAACCCGCAGCGGTTCGCAGTTGCCTTACGCCATCACCACGCCTTACCGCAACACCATCCCGGTAACCCACGAAGCACGCATGCCTGGCGACCTGTTCATGGAACGCCGCATTCGCTCGCTGGTACGCTGGAACGCGATGGCCATGGTAATGCGTACGAACCTGAAAGATTCTGACCTCGGCGGTCACATCTCCAGCTTCGCTTCCAGTGCGACCCTGTATGACATCGGCTTCAACTACTTCTTCCAGGCCCCGACCGACGAACACGGCGGCGACCTGATCTACTTCCAGGGCCACACCTCGCCAGGCGTTTACGCCCGTGCGTTCATGGAAGGCCGCATTTCCGAAGACCAGATGAACAACTTCCGTCAGGAAGTGGACGGTCAGGGCCTGTCGTCCTACCCGCACCCTTGGCTGATGCCTGACTTCTGGCAGTTCCCGACCGTATCCATGGGTCTGGGCCCGATCCAGGCGATCTACCAGGCGCGTTTCATGAAGTACCTGGAAGCCCGCGGCTTCATTCCTGCCGGCAAGCAGAAAGTCTGGTGCTTCCTGGGCGACGGCGAGTGCGACGAGCCGGAATCCCTGGGCGCGATCTCCCTGGCTGGCCGCGAGAAGCTGGACAACCTGATCTTCGTCATCAACTGCAACCTGCAGCGCCTCGACGGCCCGGTTCGCGGCAACGGCAAGATCATCCAGGAACTCGAAGGCGTGTTCCGCGGTGCCCAGTGGAACGTGACCAAAGTCATCTGGGGCCGTTTCTGGGACCCACTGCTGGCCAAGGACGTCGACGGTATCCTGCAACGTCGCATGGACGAAGTCATCGACGGCGAGTACCAGAACTACAAAGCCAAAGACGGCGCGTTCGTGCGTGAACACTTCTTCAACACGCCAGAACTCAAGGCGATGGTCGAAGACCTGTCCGATGACGAGATCTGGAAACTCAACCGTGGCGGCCACGACCCGTACAAGGTCTACGCGGCGTACCACGAAGCGGTCAACCACAAGGAACAACCGACCGTCATCCTGGCCAAGACCATCAAGGGTTATGGCACCGGTGCCGGCGAAGCGAAGAACACCGCGCACAACACCAAGAAGGTTGATGTTGAAAGCCTGAAGCTGTTCCGCGATCGCTTCGACATTCCAGTTAAAGATGAAGAGCTGGAAAACCTGCCGTTCTTCAAGCCGGAGCCAAACAGCGCCGAAGCCCGCTACCTGAGCGAGCGCCGCACTGCACTGGGCGGTTTCGTGCCACAGCGTCGCGCACAAAGCTTCAGCGTACCGACGCCGCCACTGGATACCCTCAAGGCTATCCTCGACGGCTCGGGCGATCGTGAAATCTCCACCACCATGGCCTTCGTGCGCATTCTCGCGCAACTGGTCAAGGACAAGGAAATCGGTCCGCGCATCGTGCCGATCATCCCGGACGAAGCCCGTACCTTCGGTATGGAAGGCATGTTCCGTCAGTTGGGCATCTACTCGTCCGTCGGCCAGCTCTACGAGCCAGTCGATAAAGACCAGGTGATGTTCTACAAGGAAGACAAGAAGGGCCAGATCCTCGAAGAAGGCATCAACGAAGCGGGCGCCATGAGCTCCTTCATCGCTGCCGGTACTTCGTACTCCAGCCACAACCAGCCGATGCTGCCGTTCTACATCTTCTACTCGATGTTCGGTTTCCAGCGTATCGGCGACCTCGCGTGGGCCGCTGGCGACAGCCGTACCCGTGGCTTCCTGATCGGCGGTACCGCCGGCCGTACCACCCTGAACGGTGAAGGCCTGCAACACGAAGACGGTCACAGCCACCTGCTGGCCGCGACCATCCCGAACTGCCGCACCTACGATCCAACCTACGGCTACGAGCTGGCGGTGATCATTCAGGACGGCATGAAGAAGATGACCGAAGAGCAACAGGACGTCTTCTACTACATCACCGTGATGAACGAGTCCTACCAGCAGCCAGCCATGCCGGCCGGTGCCGAAGAAGGCATCAAGAAAGGCATGTACCTGCTCGAGGAAGACACCCGCGAAGCGGCGCACCACGTCCAGCTGATGGGCTCCGGCACCATCCTGCGTGAAGTCCGTGAAGCGGCGAAGATCCTGCGTGAACAGTTCAACGTCGGCGCCGACGTGTGGAGCGTCACCAGCTTCAACGAACTGCGTCGCGACGGCCTGGCCGTTGAGCGCACCAACCGTCTGCACCCTGGCCAGAAGCCTAAGCTGAGCTATGTGGAAGAGTGCCTGAACGGCCGTAAAGGTCCGGTCATTGCCTCGACCGACTACATGAAGCTGTTCGCCGAGCAGATCCGTCAGTGGGTACCGTCCAAGGAATTCAAAGTCCTGGGCACCGACGGTTTCGGCCGCAGCGACAGCCGCAAGAAACTGCGTCATTTCTTCGAAGTTGACCGTCATTTCGTGGTGTTGGCAGCCCTGGAAGCACTGGCTGACCGTGGTGACATCGAACCTAAGGTCGTGGCTGAAGCCATCGCCAAGTTCGGTATCAACCCGGAAAAACTCAACCCACTGGACTGCTGAGGAGAGATTCTGTGAGCGAACTCATTCGCGTACCTGACATCGGCAGCGGTGAAGGTGAAGTAATTGAACTGTTTGTGAAGGTCGGCGACCGTATCGAAGCCGAGCAAAGCATCCTGACGCTGGAATCGGACAAGGCGAGCATGGAAGTGCCTGCGCCGAAGGCCGGTATCGTCAAGAGCCTGAAAGTTAAGCTGGGCGATCGCCTGAAAGAAGGCGACGAACTGCTGGAGCTGGAAGTCGAAGGTGCCGCTGCTGCTCCTGCGGCTGCAGCTGCGCCTGCTGCTGCAAAAGCAGAAGAGAAACCGGCCGCCGCACCAGCGCCGGCCGCTCCTGCTGCTGCGCCTGCTGCCGCTTCGGTTCAGCAAGTGCACGTGCCGGACATCGGTTCGTCGGGCAAGGCACAGATCATCGAGATCCAGGTCAAGGTCGGCGACACCGTCGCAGCTGATCAGTCGCTGATCACCCTGGAATCCGACAAGGCCAGCATGGAAATCCCGTCGCCTGCCGCTGGCGTGGTCAAGGCCATCAGCGTCAAGCTCAACGACGAAGTCGGCACCGGCGACCTGATCCTGGACCTGGAAGTGGCGGGTGCTGCGGCACCGGCTGCTGCCGCTCCGGCCCAGGCTGCCGCTCCTGCTGCCGCTGCTCCTGCGCCAGCCGCTGCCGCTCCGGCTGCTCCGGTTGCCGACAGCGTCCAGGACATCCACGTTCCGGACATCGGTTCGGCGGGCAAGGCCAAGATCATCGAAGTGTTGGTCAAGGCCGGCGACACCGTTGAAGCCGACCAGTCGCTGATCACCCTGGAATCCGACAAGGCGAGCATGGAAATTCCATCGCCTGCCGCTGGCGTGGTGGAGAGCGTCTCCGTCAAGCTGGACGACGAAGTCGGTACCGGCGACCTGATCCTCAAGCTGAAAGTCAAAGGCGCTGCCCCGGCAGCTGCTGCGGCACCTGCCGCTGCCGCTCCGAGCGCTCCTGCTGCCGCTGCGGCTCCTGCTGCTGCAGCACCTGCGGCTGCCGCACCGGTTGCCGCTCCAGCCAGGCCTGGCGCCAAGGTTCACGCCGGCCCTGCCGTGCGTCAACTGGCCCGCGAATTCGGTGTCGAGCTGAGCGCCGTTGGTGCCAGCGGTCCTCACGGTCGCATCCTCAAGGAAGACGTGCAGGTTTACGTCAAAGCCATGATGCAGAAGGCCAAGGAAGCACCGGCCGCTGCTGCTGGCGCTACCGGTGGCGCGGGCATCCCGCCGATTCCGGTCGTGGACTTCAGCCGCTTCGGTGAAATCGAAGAAGTGCCGATGACCCGCCTGATGCAGGTCGGCGCCGCCAACCTGCACCGCAGCTGGCTGAACGTGCCGCACGTGACGCAATTCGACTCGGCGGATATCACCGAGCTGGAAGCCTTCCGTACCGCCCAGAAAGCCGTCGCAGAGAAGGCCGGCGTCAAGCTGACCATCCTGCCATTGCTGCTCAAGTCCTGCGCGCACCTGCTCAAGGAACTGCCGGACTTCAACAGCTCGCTGGCGCCAAGCGGCAAAGCGATCATCCGCAAGAAATACGTGAACATCGGCTTTGCCGTCGACACCCCGGATGGCCTGCTGGTACCGGTCATCAAGAACGTCGACCAGAAGAGCTTGCTGCAACTGGCCGCCGAGGCTGCTTCCCTGGCTGAAAAAGCCCGGACCAAGAAGCTCTCGTCGGACGAGATGCAAGGCGCCTGCTTCACCATTTCCAGCCTCGGCCACATTGGCGGCACCGGCTTCACGCCGATCGTCAACGCGCCGGAAGTGGCGATCCTCGGTGTTTCCAAGGCAACCATCCAGCCAGTCTGGGACGGCAAAGCCTTCCAGCCGAAACTGATGCTGCCGCTGTCGCTGTCCTACGATCACCGTGTGATCAACGGCGCCGCTGCTGCACGCTTCACCAAGCGTCTGAGCGACCTGCTGGCGGACATCCGCACCATCCTGCTGTAACACCGGCCGGCCCTCCCTTACCGGAGGGCCTGTCGCGTTTCACGTTTTCCGAGCGCCACGCTCGTACCTCAACCCCGCCAATTTGGCGGGGCTTTTTTTGCCCGGTGTTTTTTACTCATTAGATGAGTTCCTACATTTGTGGCTGATATCCCCCACAAGTCGAGTCCATTTCAGCCCGGTATTTTTCAAGGCCAAATAACTAGCCTGCTTGCACGGCCATTTAAAGCCGATTGCTCGTTAATACCAACCGAATGGATTCGAACATGTTTAAACCTACAGTCGGGCCAATCATTGGCCACACCACAACTAACCACGCACGCATCTTTTTGCGTGGAGAGGCAAATAAAGACGCACGTGCATTTGCCGGCATTCGTTATCGGCGCCTCGGTGACGAGAACTGGTCAAAGGGTACTTTCGCCGAACTCGAGAAAGCCCGTGACATGTCCGCCGTCCTGGTTCTCAACAACCTGACCGCCGACACCGTGCATGAATATCAAGCCGGCTGGTTCAACCCGATCAAGCCTGTTTCCTCTGTAGAGACAATCCAGGAACTGCCCTTGCAGTGGCCTCGGCAAATCCATCGTCTGCGCACCCGCTCGAGCCAGGCCGCACAACCCAAGGCCTATGTCACGGGCTCTTGTCGCTATCTGCGGCTGACCGCAGGCATTGCGGCCGAACCGCATCTGGGTGACAGGATATTCGCGTCAATAGCAAGACTGGCCGAGCAGGCCGATCCGCCTGTCAGTGCAATGTTGATGACCGGTGACCAGATCTACGTCGATGATCTGAACTTCATTGCCCCGGACCGCGAACTCAAGGATATTCTTCGCAAATATCGCGTGGCCTTTTCACAGCCACACATCGCAAAGTTAATGTCAGCCCTGCCAACTTATATGACCCTCGATGATCATGAGATCGAGGACAATTGGCCAGCCAACAGAAACAAGTCCGATGACTTTCTATATGCCAATGCGATGAACGCCTATGAGTTGTACCAGGCCAGCCATGGCCCGGCATACGAACTCTGCGCCGATGGGCAAATCAACCGAAAACTGGACAAATACTGGTACCAGTTCACCGACGGTGATATCGAATGGTTCGTCACCGACACCCGTACCCGACGCAATCTTGCAGCCAGCGACCGACGCATCCTCGATATCGAGCAGGAGCAGGCCTTGTGCGAGTGGCTGATCAACAGTTCGGCCCGGGTCAAATTCGTGGTCACCAGCGTCATGTTCTACCCCGACAACAAACGCCCGGACAACGACGCCTGGCAAGGCTTTCCCGCGCAACGACTACGGCTGCTTGAAACGATTCGCACATACGCCATCAAAAATGTCTTCATCATTTCAGGCGACGTCCACGGCTCATTGACCAGCCGTCTGACCCACAGCACGGACCCGAGCTTCGAAGTGCATACCATCGTCTCCTCGCCCCTGTGCAACAGCAAGCTGCTGCCCTATGCCAAGGCCTCCACCTTCATCCTCGATAAACCCCTGGCCCGAACCGCTGGGGGCGATTACCGACACGCGCTGACCAGTGATGTGATCAGCCAGGATAACTTCGCGCACCTGATCGTCGATTCGGAGCAGGTTCATGTGCGCTATCACGACCGGGATGGCGGCCTGTTACAGGCGGTCAGTATTTTGCTGCGTTAAACGCAAAAGATCGCAGCCTTCGACAGCTCCTACAGGAGTACACAACCCCCTGTAGGAGCTGCCGAAGGCTGCGAACCTTTTGGCCTAATACAATCTTTCAGTCGTGCGCTGGAGAAATCTTCACTGCTGCCGACATATTCTTATAGCACTTGGCCTTCATCTCTCTTGTCAGTCAGTGTCGCAATGATGCAACCTTGCCGCAGGCAACAGTAAAGAGGGCGAGAGCCCGGCGCGATCAGCATATTCGAAGCGAGTTTCCCTCCATGAAAAGCCAACCCGATGCCGCCAGCCGTATGGTGGCCGAGGTAGTGACGCAGCTGCCTGTGCCCTCGCGGCTCGGCATGCTGCGTTTCGAACGGCTGAATGAACCAAGCTGGGCGCTGCTGTTTCTCGACCCCAATTGCGAACGCCAGTTCGGCCTGCCGGCGGTGGAGCTGTGCGCCCTGGTCGGCTCGCCCTACGCCAGCCTGATGGAGCCGGAAGCTCGCTATCAGCTGCACGATGCGATTCAGGCGCAGTTGAGCGAAAGCACCCACTATCTGATCCGCTACACCCTGCACACCGCCTCTGGCTCGCTGAGCCTGCTGGAACTGGGCGAAGCCTACAAACAACACAATCGACACCTGTTGCGCGGTTACCTGCTGGTCATTGACGGCCTGTTCGAGGATGACCCGCTGCTGCCGGCGCTGGACCTCGAAACCCAGAACTCGCGCCTGCAAATCGCCCTGGAGCTCAACCAGCGCGCCCAGCAGGAGCAACTGCAACATCTGGACCGGGCGCGTGCCCAGCAGGACCTGATCCTGCTGCTGACCCGCCAGCGCTACAGCAGCAACAATTCCCTGCGGGAAGCCGCCGAACTGATCACGCGCAGCGCCTGCGAGATTTACCAGATCGACTGCGCCAGCCTGTGGCACCTGGAAGGCTCGATGCTGGCGCCCATCTCGGCCTATCACCGCTCGACCCAGGAATACCTGTTGCCGGCGCCGATCGACGTCAGCATATTCCCCGATTACCTCGACGCCCTGCATACCGGCCGCGCCATCGATGCCCACAACGCCATGCGCGACCCGCGCACCCGGGACATGGCCGAAAGCCTGCGCCCGCGGGACGTCAATGCGATGCTCGATGCCAGCATCCGTGTCGACGGCCAGGTGGTCGGCGTGTTGTGCCTGGAACAAACCGGTGCGACCCGCGCCTGGCAGTCGGACGAAATCGCCTTTGCCGGCGAGTTGGCGGATCAATTCGCCCAGGTCATCAACAATCACAACCGACGCACCGCCACCAGCGCCCTGCATCTGTTCCAGCGGGCGGTCGAGCAAAGCGCCAACGCCTTTTTGCTGGTCAATTGCGATGGCATCGTGGAGTACGTCAACCCGAGCTTCACGGCGATTACCCAGTACACCACCGAAGAAGTCCACGGCCAGCGCCTGGCGGAATTGCCGGCACTGGAGAACCTCAGTGAACTGCTGTTCGACGCGCCCTCCGCGTTGGCCAAGAGCAACAGCTGGCAGGGCGAGTTCAAGAGCCGCCGCAAAAACCTCGAACCCTACTGGGGCCAGCTGTCGATCTCCAAGGTCTATGGCGACAACCGCGAGCTGACCCATTACATCGGCATCTATGAAGACATTACCCAGACCAAGCTCGCCCAGCAACGCATCGAGCGCCTGGCCTACACCGACAACCTGACCAACCTTGGCAACCGCCCGGCCTTCATTCGCAACCTCGACGAACGCTTCGCCCGCGACAGCGACGCGCCGATCAGCCTGTTGCTGGTCGACATCGACAACTTCAAGCGGATCAACGACAGCCTCGGCCATCAGACCGGCGACAAGCTGCTGATCAGCCTGGCCCGGCGCCTGCGCAACAGCCTCAACCCGGGTGGTAGCCTGGCGCGGTTTGCCAGTAACGAATTCGCGGTGCTGCTGGACAACACGGGCCTTGAACTCGGGCAGCAGGTCGCCAACCAATTGCTCACGACCCTCGACAAACCGATGTTCGTCGACAACCAGCTGATCAGCGTGACCGGCTCGGTCGGCCTGGCCTGTGCCCCCTTGCATGGGCGCGACCCGCAGACCCTGATGCGCAACGCCGGGCTGGCCCTGCACAAGGCCAAGGCCAACGGCAAACATCAGGTGCAGGTCTTCACCGAAGCCCTGAACGCCGAGGCCAGCTACAAGCTGTTCGTCGAAAACAACCTGCGTCGCGCCCTGACCCAGAACGAACTGGACGTGTTCTACCAACCCAAGCTCTGCCTGCGCAGCGGACGCCTGCTGGGGATGGAAGCGCTGTTGCGCTGGAATCACCCGGAAAAAGGCATGATCCGCCCAGACCAGTTCATCAGCGTCGCGGAAGAAACCGGCCTGATCATACCGATCGGCAAATGGATCGCCCGCCAGGCCTGCCGCATGAGCAAGGCGCTGACGGCCGCCGGCCTGGGCAACCTGCAGGTGGCCATCAACCTGTCACCCAAGCAGTTCTCCGACCCGGACCTGGTGGCGTCCATCGCCAACATCCTCAAGGAAGAAGCGCTGCCGTCGCGCCTGCTGGAGCTGGAACTGACCGAAGGCCTGCTGCTGGAAGCCACCGAAGACACTCACCTACAACTCGACCAGCTCAAGCGCCTGGGCCTGACCCTGGCGATGGACGACTTCGGCACCGGTTACTCGTCGCTCAGCTACTTGAAAAAATTCCCCATCGACATCATCAAGATCGATCGAAGCTTCATCCACGAGATCCCGGATAACCAGGACGACATGGAAATCACCTCCGCGGTGATCGCCATGGCCCACAACCTGAAACTCAAGGTCGTGGCTGAAGGCATCGAGACCGCCGAGCAGTTGGCCTTCCTGCGTCGCCACCGTTGCGACGTTGGCCAGGGCTACCTGTTCGACAAACCGATCCCGGGCCTCGACCTGATCGACAGGCTCAAACGCTATCCGCGCGGCCCGATCGCCTGACAGCGAGCCAACACTCGGGCACACTGCATCTCTAACTATTTCAATGACTGAGAGGACTGAAGATGGTTCTGCGCTCGGAAATTCTGGTGAACAAAAACGTGCTCCCTACCAAAGAACAAGCTCTGCCTGGCCGTGAAACCCCCATGACCGTGCCGGAAAAACACTTCGTCCACGACGCGCCGCTGCTGGGTCCGTTCGCGATGGACGTGGATTTCGCGATCTTCGGCCTTGGCTGCTTCTGGGGCGCTGAACGCAGGTTCTGGCAGCGTGAAGGCGTGGTCAGTACGGCCGTGGGTTACGCTGGCGGCTTCACCCCGAACCCGACTTACGAAGAAGTCTGCTCTGGCTTGACCGGCCATAGCGAAGTCGTGCTGGTGGTCTACGAGCCGGCAAAAGTCAGCTACGAAGCGCTGCTGAAGATGTTCTGGGAACTGCACAACCCGACCCAGGGCATGCGCCAGGGCAATGACCTCGGCACCCAGTATCGCTCGGTGATCTACGCGACCAACCCGAGCCAACTGGAAGCCGCGAAAAAAAGCGCGCAGGTGTTCCAGGTCGAACTGACCAAGGCCGGCAAGGGCACCATCACTACCGAAATCGACGAAGCGCCGACGTTTTTCTTCGCCGAGGCTTATCACCAGCAGTATCTGGCGAAAAACCCGGAAGGCTATTGCGGGATTGGCGGTACCGGTGTGACCTGCCCTATCTGATCTGACGCAAAATCACTTGTAGGAGCTGGCTTGCCAGCGAAGGCGGCGGGAAGCCTTACGGTGATCTCCCGGACGCCTTCGCCGGCAAGCCGGCTCCTACAGGCCGAGCATTACTCGGCAATCAACCAATCCATCCGCCACCCGCCCTGCGTCTGCCCAAGCTTCTCGGACAACCACGGCAGCAACTCACGCAACTCTTCCTCCAGCCCCCACGGCGGATTGGCAATCGCCAAACCGGAGCCGTTCAGGCTGTTAGGCGTATCCAACGGATGCACCAGCAACTCGACCCGCAACAACTTCGGCGCACCGGTACCGGCCAGATCCTGATAGAAACGCCGCAACGCGCGCTGATCCTTCACCGGATACCAGATCGCCGCCACGGTCTGGCGCATCCGCCCCACAGCCTCTTTCAAGGACGCTGCACAGCGCTGCATCTCGTCGAGCTTTTCGAACGGCGGATCGATCAACATCACCGCGCGCTTCTCGGGCACTGGAAGCAACGCCCGCGGCACATGCCAGCCTTCACCAAGATGCACCTTGACCCGCCGATCCCCGGCCATATTGTCCTTGAGCAACACGCCGTCTTCCGGGTGTTTCTCGTTGAGCAACACACGGTCCTGCGCACGCGTCAGGCGCCGCGCCAACTCCGGCGACCCCGGGTAATAGCGTAACTGTCCATCCGGGTTCATCTCATGCAGCACCTGCATGTAATCAGCCGTCAGGATCGGCAGATCCGGCTGATCCCACAAACGCGCGATGCCTTCCAGGTACTCACCGGTACGGCTGGCCTGATCGCCTTGAAGGTCGTACAGACCAATGCCGGCGTGAGTGTCGAGATAGGCAAACGGCTGCTCCTTGCGCGACATCAGTGCGATGAGGCGGGTCAAGGTCAGGTGTTTGAACACATCGGCGTGATTGCCGGCATGGAAGGCGTGGCGATAATTCATGGTTGCTCCTGCGAAGGCCGGCAAGTTTACCTTTTACCGGCCAGCAAGTCAGGGGTTGGGGGCTGAGTGGCCCTCAACGTCAAAAGATCGCAGCCTTCGGCAGCTCCTACAGGGATCGCGCAAGATGGATCTGACACCTGTAGGAGCTGCCGAAGGCTGCGATCTTTTGATCTTGATCTTGATCTTGATCTTGTGACGATGCCTACGCCCCTGCTGAAGGCCACGCCCGCAACCGCCGCCCAACCACATCCAGCACGTCACAGCCATCGCGCAGCGGAATAGCGCAAAGCAAGGCAAAGTCGCTGAGGATAAAGGACTCACACTCGATGGAACCGCGCATCGACAGGTTCTCAAGCACCTGGGTAACTGCGCGTACTCTGTAGTTTGCGGCGTCCGCAAGGACGTCGAGTGGCGCGTGGGTGTCGACGAATAGGGTGGGCATATCGGTGCAGTTGCTGGTCAATGCCATGAAGCGGTTGTCGGGATAGGGAGTTGGTTTTTCGTAGGGCGGATCGGGGTGAATTGTTTTCATTAGTAGCTCCCAAAGATGAATCGGAGCTGCCATCAGCCTTCCTACAGGCTAGGGTGGCAGCTAAGCGCGGGGTAGGAATATCGAGACCTTGGGAAAACTCGACCACGCCGAAGCGTGCCCGCGCGTAGCCGCCGCAACTGATCTTACGGACGCATATAAACGACATCTTTAAGCTGCAGAGGCCGACTAGAAAATCTCCATTTCAACCATCGCTGCGAGGCAGAACATAATCAATAGAAGAACGATCACAGACCACTGCAATACAATCAGCCTAAATCTAAGTGATGACGGTAGGCTTCTTATATCGTCGGCACTGATACGACCGCGTTTAATGTAGAAATCGGGGAATGTCACAAACCCGGAGATCCCCCCTACCACCATCAATTTCCCCCAAGGTCCGCCGCAGCTTAGAGGTGCAAGACTTATAACGGCAGGGCTGTTTTGGAAATAACCCAGCAAGACCTTCATTTTTGTATAGGCCAGGTACAGGGTAAATCCAATGCATGCGATGAGCCCTCCGAAATCAATTAGTCCGACTACGAGAAATAATGTATCAGCTGTGCTCAAAGTCACTTCACTAACTCATAAATTTTCTCAGCGATATTCTCACCAACTTTTTCACCCGCTTGACCTGCAGAAAAGGTTGCTCCTCCGACCACCAAAACTCCGCAAGCCAATACGGATAATCCTCTGGTATAACCACCAAGGCCCACGCAGAGCCCTCCAACTACAGGGGCACTTAACACAATACCGGATGCCCAGCCACCGGCCAGACCTCCAGCAAAGCTTCCCGCCTCAGTGAATTTGACTCTCTCACAAGCTTCGGTGTTTCCCGCAGAACACACATCCTGAACCGCCGCAGGAAACGCGGTCGCCTTCACGCGCATGGGCGATACCAAACATCATGACGCGGGTGTCGGCTTCCAACACCTTGCCGCCGCAAGTGGTCTCGTCACCCAGGCGAATGAAATGTCCTTTGGCCATTGCTGATCTCCCTCTCTGCTGGCGCCCCAGTCATGGAAAGCGCACCACTGTTAACCATCGATAAGCCGACTCGGGATGAGCGGCTTAACGCAAAGTACGTGGACAAAGAGGAAACTCAAGACGGTCTAGAAAATCAGGAAATGCCTTACGAGCTGGACGGAAAAGGACCACGGAAACGGGATGACTAACGCCGGTTTTCGGTCCTGGCACGCCAAAAAAAACGGCCCGCACCTTGAGGCTGCGAGCCGTTCTTTCATCAGCGATGGGGAACGTTCACCCCATCACTTATCACTTGTTCAAACGGAAATCCGCCTCGGCAGCAGCAAAGCGCGAAAGCATGCCGGCAGTCGGCGTGCCCAGCTTGCTGACGATGTAGATCGCCAGGCTGGCGAAGATGAAGCCAGGGATGATTTCGTACAGGCCCAGCAGTTCGAAATGCTTCCAGACGATCACGGTGATCGCGCCGACCAGGATGCCGGCCAGTGCGCCGTTGCGGGTCATGTCTTTCCAGATCACGGAGATCAGTACGACCGGACCGAATGCAGCGCCGAAACCGGCCCAGGCGTAGCTCACCAGGCCCAGTACGCGGTTTTCCGGGTTGGCGGCCATCGCGATGGCAATCAGGGCAACCAGCAGCACCATGGCGCGACCGACCCAGACCAGTTCAACCTGGGAAGCGGATTTACGCAGGAAGGTCTTGTAGAAGTCTTCGGTCAGGGCGCTCGAGCACACCAGCAGCTGGCAGCTCAGGGTGCTCATGACCGCCGCCAGAATGGCCGACAGCAGTACACCGGCAACCCATGGGTTGAACAGGATTTTCGCCAGTTCAATGAACACACGCTCGTGGTTTTCGGTCACAGGACCGGCCACATCAGGGTGCGCCGAGAAGTACGCGATGCCGAAGAAGCCTACGGCCACAGTGCCGCCCAGGCACAGGATCATCCAGGCCATGGAGATGCGACGGGCCTTGGCGATCGACTTCACGGAATCGGCTGCCATGAAACGCGCCAGGATGTGCGGCTGGCCGAAGTAGCCCAGGCCCCAACCCATCAGCGAGATGATGCCGATGAAGGTGGTGTTCTTCAGCATGTCGAAGTTGCTGGCGTCTTGCGCTTCGATGGCCAGGAACGTGGTGTCGACGCCACCGGTGGCCAGCAGCACGATGATCGGCGTGAGCAACAGGGCGAAGATCATCAGGGTCGCTTGTACGGTGTCAGTCCAGCTCACTGCCAGGAAACCGCCGACGAAGGTGTAGGCAATCGTCGCCGCAGCGCCGGCCCACAGCGCAGTCTCGTAGGACATGCCGAAGGTGCTTTCGAACAGACGGGCGCCGGCCACGATGCCGGAAGCGCAGTAGATGGTGAAGAACACCAGGATCACGACGGCGGAGATGATCCGCAGCAGGCCGCTTTTGTCTTCGAAACGACTGGAGAAGTAGTCCGGCAGGGTCAGCGCATCGCCGTTGTGCTCGGTCTGCACACGCAGACGGCCAGCGACGAACAGCCAGTTGAGGTACGCACCGACGATCAGGCCGATGGCGATCCAGCTTTCGGACAGACCGGACATGTAGATCGCGCCCGGCAGGCCCATCAACAACCAGCCGCTCATGTCGGAGGCACCAGCGGACAACGCGGTCACGACGCTGCCCAGGCTACGGCCGCCCAGGATGTAATCGGAAAGGTTGTTGGTAGAGCGATAGGCCATGAAGCCGATCAGCACCATTGCTGCGATGTAGATCACGAACGTGATCAGGGTTGGATTGCTTACGCTCATTTAAGTGACGCCCTGGCTTTGTTTTTATGTAGCGGCGGCTGGTGAACCGCTGGCAAACGGTGACGTTTGACAGGCGATCCGGGATCCCGCGCATTTATGACTGATGTTTCCCCAGGAAAGCCATCAGCCGGAGCACCCGAATCGAGTTCGGGTTGCACCTTGGGCGCGAATGCTATTCAACAAAGCAAATAAGGTGCAACCAGTTTCTCGAGAATAAGTTGCACCTAGTCGGAAATAAATTTCAAAACCGGTTTTTTGCTCCTTTTCGGAGCAAGAAGAAGGAGCAGCCACCCTAAAAAGCACCAAGCAGAGGCGGCACTTGTGTACCAGAATTTATTTCCTGACGAGCTGCGTAACATTCCGACAAAAAAAGGGTTGCACCCGGTTGCACCTCAACAGTCGCACGGCTAATCTTGCCGCCAGCTGATGCCACGCAGTCGTGGCAAACATGAGGATAAAAACATGGCTACCACCACCCTTGGGGTCAAACTTGACGACCCGACCCGCGAACGCCTCAAGGCTGCCGCGACCTCGATTGATCGCACGCCGCATTGGCTGATCAAGCAGGCAATCTTCAATTACCTGGAAAAACTCGAGGGTGGTGCAACCCTGTCCGAGCTGAACGGTTTGACCAAGGATTCCGACGACAGCGTCGACGCGCCTCTGGATCATGCCCACCAGTGCTTCCTCGAATTCGCCGAAAGCATCCTGCCGCAATCGGTCCTGCGCGCTTCGATCACTGCCGCCTACCGTCGCCCTGAGCCGGAAGTGGTGCCGATGCTGATCGAGCAGGCTCGCCTGCCGGCGCCTATGGCCGAAGCCACCAACAAACTCGCCGCGTCTATCGCGGAAAAACTGCGCAACCAGAAGAGCGCTGGCGGCCGTGCCGGTATCGTTCAGGGCCTGCTGCAGGAATTCTCCCTGTCGTCCCAGGAAGGCGTAGCGCTGATGTGCCTGGCCGAAGCGCTGCTGCGCATCCCGGACAAAGGCACCCGCGACGCCCTGATCCGCGACAAGATCAGCACCGGCAACTGGCACCCGCACCTGGGCAACAGCCCGTCGTTGTTCGTCAACGCCGCGACCTGGGGCCTGCTGCTGACCGGCAAGCTGGTGTCCACGCACAACGAAGCTGGCCTGACGTCGTCCCTGAGCCGCATCATCGGCAAGAGCGGCGAGCCGATGATCCGCAAGGGCGTCGACATGGCCATGCGCCTGATGGGCGAGCAGTTCGTCACCGGCGAAACCATCGCCGAAGCCCTGGCCAACGCCAGCAAGTTCGAAGCCAAGGGTTTCCGCTATTCCTACGACATGCTCGGTGAAGCCGCACTGACCGAGCACGATGCGCAGAAGTACCTGGCCTCGTACGAACAAGCCATCCACTCGATCGGCAAAGCGTCCCACGGTCGTGGGATTTATGAAGGCCCGGGCATTTCGATCAAGCTGTCCGCCCTGCACCCGCGTTACAGCCGTGCGCAGTACGAGCGTGTGATGGACGAGCTGTACCCGCGCCTGCTGTCGCTGACCCTGCTGGCCAAGCAATACGACATCGGCCTGAACATCGACGCCGAAGAAGCCGACCGACTGGAGCTGTCGCTGGATCTGCTCGAGCGCCTGTGCTTCGAGCCGCAACTGACTGGCTGGAACGGCATCGGTTTCGTCATCCAGGCTTACCAGAAGCGTTGCCCGTACGTGATCGACTACGTGATCGACCTGGCTCGCCGCAGCCGTCATCGCCTGATGATCCGCCTGGTGAAAGGCGCGTACTGGGACAGCGAGATCAAGCGCGCCCAGGTCGAAGGCCTGGAAGGCTATCCGGTCTACACCCGCAAGGTGTACACCGACGTGTCCTACATCGCTTGCGCACGCAAACTGCTGTCGGTGCCGGAAGTCATCTACCCGCAGTTCGCCACGCACAACGCCCACACCCTGTCGGCCATTTATCACATCGCCGGTCAGAACTATTACCCGGGCCAGTATGAGTTCCAGTGCCTGCACGGCATGGGTGAACCGCTGTACGAACAGGTTGTAGGCAAAGTTTCCGAAGGCAAGCTGAACCGTCCGTGCCGCGTGTACGCACCGGTCGGCACCCATGAAACCCTGCTGGCCTACCTGGTGCGTCGCCTGCTGGAAAACGGCGCGAACACCTCGTTCGTCAACCGGATTGCCGACCAGTCGATTTCGATCCAGGAACTGGTAGCCGACCCGGTAGCCAGCATCGAGCAGATGGCGACCGTGGAAGGTGGTTTCGGCCTGCCGCACCCGCGCATTCCGCTGCCGCGTGACCTGTACGGTGCCGAGCGCGCCAACTCCAGCGGCATCGACATGGCCAACGAACATCGTCTGGCTTCCCTGTCCTGCGCCCTTCTGGCCACCGCGCACAACCACTGGAAGGCCGCGCCGATGCTCGGTTGCGCGTCCAGCAGCGAAACCCCCGCGCCAGTGCTGAACCCGTCCGACCTGCGTGACGTGGTTGGCCATGTACAGGAAGCGACCGTCGAAGACGTCGACAACGCGATCCAGTGCGCCCTGAACGCTGCGCCGATCTGGCAGGCCACCCCGCCGGCCGAACGCGCTGCGATCCTGGAACGCGCTGCCGATTTGATGGAAGGTGAGATCCAGCCGCTGATGGGCCTCCTGGCTCGCGAAGCCGGCAAGACCTTCGCCAACGCCATCGCCGAAGTGCGTGAAGCCGTGGACTTCCTGCGTTACTACGCGGTGCAGGCACGCAACGACTTCACCAATGACGCCCACCGTCCGCTGGGCCCGGTGGTGTGCATCAGCCCGTGGAACTTCCCGCTGGCGATTTTCAGCGGCCAGGTAGCTGCGGCACTGGCAGCCGGTAACCCGGTCTTGGCCAAGCCTGCGGAACAGACTCCGCTGGTCGCTGCTCAAGCCGTGCGCCTGCTGCTCGAAGCCGGCATTCCCGAGGGCGTGCTGCAACTGCTGCCGGGTCGCGGCGAAACCGTCGGCGCTGGCCTTGTGGGTGACGATCGCGTCAAAGGCGTGATGTTCACCGGTTCCACCGAAGTCGCTCGTCTGCTGCAACGCAACATTGCCGGTCGCCTGGACAGCCAGGGTCGCCCGATTCCGCTGATCGCCGAAACCGGTGGCCAGAACGCGATGATCGTCGACTCTTCGGCACTGACCGAACAGGTTGTGATCGACGTGGTTTCCTCGGCCTTCGACAGCGCCGGCCAGCGGTGCTCAGCCCTGCGCGTGCTGTGCCTGCAGGAAGATTCCGCCGACCGCGTGATCGAAATGCTCAAGGGCGCCATGGCTGAAAGCCGCCTCGGCAACCCTGAGCGCCTGTCCGTGGACATCGGCCCGGTGATCGACGCCGAAGCCAAGGCTGGCATCGAGAAGCACATCCAGGCCATGCGCGACAAAGGTCGCAGCGTGTACCAGGTGGCCATCGCCGACGCCGAAGAAGTCAAACGCGGCACCTTCGTGATGCCGACGCTGATCGAACTGGAAAGCTTCGACGAACTGCAACGGGAGATCTTCGGTCCGGTGCTGCACGTGGTGCGCTACAAGCGCAAGGACATCGATCAACTGATCGCGCAGATCAACGCTTCCGGCTACGGTCTGACCCTGGGTGTGCACACCCGCATCGACGAGACGATCGCCAAGGTGATCGACAACGTCAATGCCGGTAACGTCTACGTGAACCGCAACATCGTCGGTGCCGTGGTCGGCGTGCAGCCGTTCGGCGGCGAAGGCCTGTCGGGTACTGGTCCGAAAGCCGGTGGCCCGCTGTACCTGTACCGCCTGCTGTCGACTCGTCCTACCGATGCGATCGAACAATCCTTCGCTCGCGGTGATGCCATCGCAGCACCGGACGTTCGCCTGCGCGACGCCATGAGCAAGCCGCTGACCGCCCTGAAAGCCTGGGCCGACAGCAACAAGTTCGCCGACCTGAGCACCCTGTGCGTACAGTTCGCCGCACAATCGCAAAGCGGTATCACCCGCGTTCTGGCTGGCCCGACCGGCGAGCGCAACAGTTATGCGATCCTGCCGCGTGAGCACGTGCTGTGCCTGGCGGAAGTCGAAGGCGATCTGCTGACGCAACTGGCGGCAGTACTGGCTGTCGGCGGTTCGGCGGTATGGCCGGAAGCTGAGCTGACCAAGGCTTTGTTCGCCCGCCTGCCGAAAGACATTCAGGCACGCATCAAACTGGTGTCCGACTGGAACAAGGACGAAGTGGTGATTGATGCAGTTCTGCATCACGGCCATTCCGACCAGTTGCGCGCGGTTTGCCAGCAAGTGGCCAAGCGTGCCGGCGCCATTGTCGGGGTTCAGGGCTTGTCGCAGGGTGAGACCAACATTGCGTTGGAGCGCCTGGTGATTGAGCGGGCCTTGAGCGTTAACACGGCTGCGGCGGGTGGTAATGCCAGCTTGATGACCATCGGATAAACCGCAACACGATCGGGCAGCCGCAATGGCTGCCCGATATGCAATACCCCTGTGGGAGCGGGCTTGCTCGCGAAGGCTGTGTGTATTCAACAAAGATGTTGAATGACACACAGCCTTCGCGAGCAAGCCCGCTCCCACATTTGTTATTGTGGCGCCGGCTAAGGCCCTGCTCTGTCCTACCATCACGCTCATCAATCATCCTGTTCAACCACTATTCCCACGCCTAGACTCGGCCCATCCCAACAAAAGGTAGGCCGCCATGTCCGAGACGTTGCTCAGTTCCCGCAATCTGGCTTTCGAGCTGTATGAAGTCCTCGATGCCGAGGGCCTGACCCAGCGTGAGCGTTTCGCCGAGCACAATCGCGAGACCTTCGATGCCGCCCTCGGCACCGCCCGCAACATCGCCGAGAAGTTTTTCGCCCCGCACAACCGCAAGGGCGACGAGAACGAGCCTCGTTATGAAGACGGCCAGGCGATTTTGATTCCGGAAGTGAAACCGGCGGTGGATGCCTTCCTCGAAGCCGGTTTCCTCAATGCCGCACGCAGTTTCGACGCCGGCGGCATGCAACTGCCCACCCTGCTGTCCCAGGCCTGCTTCGCCCACTTTCAATCCGCCAACGCGGCGACGACGTCCTATCCCTTCCTGACCATGGGCGCGGCGAACCTGATCGAAAGTTTCGGCACCGAAGAACAGAAGCGCCGCTTCCTGCAACCGATGATCGACGGTCGCTTCTTTGGCACCATGGCCCTGACCGAACCCCATGCGGGCTCGTCGCTGTCGGACATTCGTACACGGGCCGAGCCTGCGCCGGACGGCACCTATCGACTCAAGGGCAACAAGATCTTCATCTCCGGCGGCGATCATCCGCTGTCGGAAAACATCGTGCACATGGTCCTGGCCAAGCTGCCGGATGCACCCGCCGGGGTGAAGGGCATTTCGCTGTTCATCGTGCCCAAGTTCCTGGTCAACGATGACGGCAGTCTTGGCCAGCGTAACGACGTGCTGCTGGCAGGGCTGTTCCACAAGATGGGCTGGCGCGGCACCACGTCTACCGCGCTGAACTTCGGCGATAACGGTGAGTGCGTCGGCTATCTGGTGGGCAAGCCGCACCACGGCCTGAGCTACATGTTCCAGATGATGAACGAAGCGCGGATCGGCGTCGGCATGGGCGCGGTGATGCTTGGCTACGCCGGCTACCTATATTCCCTGGAGTACGCCCGCGAGCGTCCGCAGGGTCGCGTGCCGGACAGCAAGGACCCGAACACTGCGCCCGTGGCGATCATCCAGCACGCCGACGTCAAACGCATGCTGCTGACCCAGAAGGCTTACGTCGAAGGTTCGTTCGACCTGGGTTTGTACACCGCCCGCCTGTTCGACGACACCACCACCCTCGAGACCGAAGCCGAACGCAAGCAGGCCCATGAACTGCTGGACCTGCTGACGCCCATCGCCAAATCCTGGCCGTCGGAGTTTTGCCTGAAAGCCAACGAGCTGGCGATCCAGATCCTCGGCGGTCACGGCTATACCCGCGAATATCCGGTGGAACAGTACTACCGCGACAACCGCCTCAACCCGATCCACGAAGGCACCCACGGCATCCAGTCGCTGGACCTGCTGGGGCGCAAACTGGCACAGAACGGCGGTGCCGGGCTTAAGCAACTGATCCGCCTGATCGCCGACACCACCGAGCGCGCGCACGCCCATGAATCGCTGACTGCACTGCGTGAGCCGCTGGAGAAACTGGTGGCGCGCCTGCAAACCGTGACCATTGGCCTGCTGACGGACCTGGCCCAGGGCAAGGTCAACAGCAGCCTGGCGAACTCCGCGCTGTACCTGAAAGTGTTCGGCCATGCGGTGATTGGCTGGCGCTGGCTGGAACAGGCGATTCGCGCCGAGGAAGGGCTGGCCAAGGGGAATGCGGCGGATGTGAGTTTCTATAAAGGCAAGTTGCAGGCGGCACGGTACTTCCTGACCTGGGAAGTGCCGGGTTGCCACCATGAACTAGCGATTCTTGAGGCGCGGGATGATGTTTGCTTGAACATGCAGGATGAGTGGTTCTGATCCAAGTCTTGAGGTGCAGCTGAAATCCATTCGCGAGCAAGCCCGCTCCCACAGTTGAAATGCGATCCACTGTGGGAGCGGGCTTGCTCGCGAAGAGGCCCGCACCGACAACCCATCAGCTCAAGCGAAACCCACCCATCTGCCGCGCCAGATCATCCGCCAACCGCTGCAACGTCTGACAATCCTCCCGGCAAGCCCTGACCTCCCCCGCCGTCGCCCGCGCCAGGTCGGAAATCCCCTGCACGTTGCGATTGATCTCCTCGGTCACCGCCGACTGCTCTTCAGTCGCCGTCGCCACCTGGTGGTTCATGTCGCTGATGCGTTCGACCTGCCCGGTAATCGCCGTCAACGAGGCCCCGGTGCGCTGGCTCGACTCAACCCCCGTGCCCGTGGCCGCTTGCCCGGAATGCATCGAAGACACCGCGTTCTCCGCGCCCTGTTTGAGGCTGCCGATTATCTGCTGGATCTCATCGGTGGAAGCCTGGGTACGCCGAGCCAAAGTGCGCACTTCATCGGCCACCACCGCAAATCCGCGGCCCATGTCCCCGGCCCGCGCAGCTTCGATGGCGGCATTGAGCGCCAGCAGGTTGGTCTGTTCGGAAATCCCGCGAATCACCGCCAGCACCTGATCGATCGATGCCACCTGATTGGCCAGCTCGCCCACGGCGCTGGCGGCGACACCGATTTCGTCGGACATGCTTTCAATATGGCGGATCGAACCGCCGACCACTTCCCGAGCCTGCAGGGCTTCATCCCGGGCGTTTTGCGAAGCGACTGCCGCGTTGCCGGCGTTTTGCGCAATTTCCTGCACGGTCAAGCCCATTTCGTGAACAGCGGTGGCAACCATGTCGGTCATCTCCTGCTGGCGTCCGGAACGCTCTGCGGTGTTGTCCACCACCCGCGCCACCTGGCCGACTGCGGTGCGCAAGCGTTCGCTGGTGGCCAGCACTTCGCCGATCATCTCGCGCTGGCTATCAAGGAACCGATTGAACCCGCGCGCCAGATCTCCCAGTTCATCGGCGCGACTGGCATCCAGCCGATGGGTCAAATCTCCACCACCGCTACCGATGGCGACCAGCGCCGCTGTTACCTGACGAATCGGCCGTACCAGGCCACGGGCCAGCAACACCACCAGCAGCAGGCACACCAGTGCCACCGCCAGGCCGATACCGCCGCTCATCCACATGGCGCGACGGGCCTCGGCGTAGATTTGCGCCTGTGGCACTTCGGCCACCAGGGTCCAGCCGAGATCGCGCAGGGGCAGGCTCAATGCCAGGAAATCTTCGCCATCGCGCTGGAAGTTGCTGCTCGCTGCGCTTCCTTGACTCATGACCGCTTGCGCCGCAGGGCCACCCACCTGCTCAGCCAAGGTGCGTTTGCCACTGAATTGCGCTTCAGGATGGACCTGGATCAAACCGTCGGAACGCACGAGATAGACCTTGCCGCGCTCACCGAAACTGAAGTTGTGAATCAGCTCCGAGAGTCCTTTCATGCTCAGTCCCAGCCCGGCGACGCCCACCACCTTTCCTGCCTTCTCGACTTTAAGGTCGATGAACAGCGCCAATTCTCCGGTGGCCGTGTCGTTGTCGATATTGAGCGTGCGCGGCTGGTTGCTGTCGAGAAACGAGTAGAACCAGGCGTCTTTCGGATTGGAACGACTGAGGGTCCGGTCCAGGCCTTTTTCGTTGAAGTAATGATTGGACGCGGTACCGACGATAATCGTGGTAAAGGCCTTGTGCTCGGCGCGGATGCCTTCGAGATAGGCAGTAAAGGTGTCGACCTGGGCACTGTCTTCACCCGCAGCCAGCCAGTCACGCACCATGCTGTTGCTGGCGATGTCCTTGGCGGCGGTGAGGGGTTGGACGAGGATGCGTTCGATGTCGTTGCGCATCGCTTCGATGCTCGACGGCAGCGCCTGTTCGACCAGATAGCGCTGGGCGAGGCGGTTGACCACGAGGGTATAAACGCCAACCACGATCACGATGCTGACCAGCAGGGCGGTGCCCATGCTCAGGATCAATTGCCACTGAATACTGCGACGCCAGAACTGCATGGAGCACCCCCAAAGAATAAGAGGCTGAAACACTGCAACAGCCGTGCCGATTGTATACAACTAAACCGACAATTTATTCTTTGGTTGTGCGCAAAGCCGATCAGGCCTGATTGATCGTCTTGGAGATCACTTCAACCGTGGCGCTGACTTGCTCTTGGTAACGGTCGAGTTCCTGTTTGTGCTGCTTTTGCATTTCGATCTGCTGGGAACACAGATTCATCGCCGCCAGCACCAGCAGTCGGTCACCGATCAGGGTCGGGTACTTCTTTTTGGTGTCGGCCAGGGCAGCTTTCAGCATCAACGCAGCGTCCAGCAGGGTCTGCTCTTCCCCGGCCGGTGCCTTGATCGAATAGTCTTCCCCCAGGATCGAGACGACTTTCACACCTGGGCCGTAACTCATGCGTTGACAGGGCCAGCGCTGACGCGCTCAACCAGGGCCTGGATGCGTGCTACGGTGGCGCCTTGCTTCTCTTCCTGTTCCATCAGGCTCAGTTGCAGGCTTTCGTTTTCGTCCTTGGCCTGGGCCAGTTCGGCGCTCAGGGCCTGGTTGGTGCCGACCAACGCCTGGTTCTGTTGCACGAGGTCGCTGACCAGTTGTTCCAATTGGCTTAGGGATGCTTCCAACATTTTGATTTTCCGGGCATTTTCAAAGGGCGCGTACGATAAAGAAAAGTCACGATGGATGCCAGGGTTATGCGGGCGCAAGGCCTTGATTTTCCTGGCCGGTGACCATTCTCGCGAACTGTAGAGACTGTGATTGGCCGATCTGGTTCCTGCACTTCGTCGCCATGGTGCAAATCCACGAGCATCGACCGTGTGCCCGTGCAAAGCTTTTTGACAGCATCACATTTCAACAGGTTAGAATCGCTGGCACGCAGACTGCATGGTCAGTTTGTGCCCGCTTTCCAGCCTTCCGGAGTACTGCCTTTGAATGCGACGACCATCAACAGCCTGTTCTTGATCGGCGCGTTGCTGGTAGGTGCGAGCATTCTGGTGAGTTCACTCTCGTCGCGCCTCGGCATCCCGATCCTGGTGATCATCCTGGCCGTGGGTATGGCGGCCGGCGTCGATGGCGGCGGCATTATCTTCGACAACTACCCCACCGCTTATCTGGTGGGCAACCTGGCATTGGCGGTGATCCTGCTCGACGGCGGATTGCGTACCCGCGTGTCGAGTTTCCGCGTGGCGTTATGGCCGGCGCTGTCGCTGGCCACGGTCGGGGTGTTGATCACCACCGGGTTGACCGGCATGGCCGCGGCCTGGCTGTTCGACCTGAACCTGATCCAGGGCCTGCTGATCGGCGCCATCGTCGGCTCCACCGACGCCGCTGCGGTGTTTTCGCTGCTGGGCGGCAAAGGCCTGAACGAACGGGTGACCGCCAGCCTGGAGATCGAATCCGGCAGCAACGACCCGATGGCGGTGTTCCTCACCGTGACCCTGATCGACATGCTCGCCAGTGGCCAGACCGGCCTGCACTGGAGCCTGCTGACCCACCTGCTGCGCGAGTTCGGCATCGGCGGTGTGATCGGCCTCGGCGGTGGCTGGCTCATGCTGCAACTGGTCAACCGGATCAACCTGGCCACCGGCCTCTATCCCATCCTGGTCATTGCCGGCGGCCTGGTGGTGTTCGCCCTGACCAACGCCCTGCATGGCAGCGGTTTCCTGGCCGTGTACCTGTGCGGGCTGGTCATCGGTAACCGGCCGGTGCGCAGCCGCCACGGCATTCTGCACATGCTCGACGGCATGGCCTGGCTGGCGCAGATCGGCATGTTCCTGGTGCTGGGGCTGCTGGTCACGCCCCACGACCTGTTGCCGATTGCATTGCCGGCGCTGGGACTGGCGCTGTGGATGATCCTGTTTGCCCGACCGTTGTCGGTGATGGTCGGCCTGCTGCCGTTCAAGGCCTTCCACGGGCGAGAGAAAGCGTTCATTTCCTGGGTTGGTCTGCGCGGTGCGGTTCCGATCATTCTGGCGGTGTTCCCGCTGATGGCGGGCCTGCCCAACGCCCAACTGTACTTCAACCTCGCCTTCTTTATCGTGCTGGTGTCGCTGCTGGTGCAAGGCACTAGCCTGCCATGGATCGCCAAGCTCCTGAAGGTAACCGTGCCGCCCGAGCCTGCGCCAATTTCCCGCTCCGCCCTGGAAGTGCACGTCACCAGCGAGTGGGAACTGTTCGTTTATCGTCTTGGCGCCGAAAAATGGTGCATCGGCTCGCCCCTTCGCGAACTGAAAATGCCGGAAGGCACGCGCATCGCCGCCCTGTTTCGTGGCCAGCAACTGCTCCATCCGTCGGGTAGTACGGTGCTCGAAGTCGATGATTTACTGTGTGTTATCGGCCACGAACACAACCTGGCGGCCCTCGGAAAACTGTTCAGCCAGGCACCGCAACGCGGCCTCGATTTGCGCTTCTTCGGCGACTTCGTACTCGAAGGAGACGCCCAGCTGGCCGCGGTTGCTGCCCTGTACGGGTTGAAGGTCGAAGGCATCGATCCGGACATGTCCCTGGGCCACTTCATTGCCCAGAAAGTTGGCGGTGCACCCGTGGTCGGTGACCAGGTGGAATGGAACAATACCATCTGGACCGTCGCGGTCATGGAGGGGAACAAGATCGGCAAAGTGGGCGTCAGATTCCCCGAAGGAAGTCGCCCGGGTCCGGGACTCTTCCTCTAAACTCCACTCTTCGTCCTGTTTTTGATCGGTCTCTATGTCAAGCCTGCGCACTTTTTTCGTCATGGTCCTTTTGGGGCTGAGCCTCTCTGTCGGTACAGTACAAGCCGCCGAACCGCCGAACCGCGAATCCGTGCAGGCGAGCCTGGACAAGATCGCCGACCGCAAACTGCCCGAAGCCGACCAGAAGGCCCTGCAATCGGTCCTGCAAAGCACGCTGACACAGCTCAACAACCAGCGCGACTACGAGCAGAAGCTGGTCGACCTCAAGCAACAACTGGCGACCGCGCCCAAACTGACCATCGAGAACCAGCGTGAACTGGCCCGCCTGAAGGCCAGCAGCGTGGTGCCGGTGGCGCAACGCTTTGCCAAGGAGTCGATCCAGCAGCTTGAGCAAATGCTCACCGAACGGGCAACCCAGCAAAGCGATCTGCAAAAAGCCCTGGGCGACGCCAACAGCCTGATCATCACCGCCCAGACTCGCCCCGAACGCGCACAGGCGGAAATTTCCGCCAGCCAGACGCGCATCCAGCAGATCAACAACATCCTCAAGGCCGGCAAAGACGCCGGCAAGACCCTGAGCGGCGAGCAACGGGACCAGCTCAATGCCGAGCTCGCGGCCTTGAACGCCCTGATCCCGCTGCGCCGCCAGGAACTGGCGGGCAACACTCAGCTGCAAGACCTGGGCAACAGCCAGCATGATCTGCTGTCGGAAAAATCAGATCGCCTGGACCAGGAAATTCAAGAGCTGCAAAACCTGATTAACCAGAAGCGCCTCGCGCAGTCCCAGGAAACGGTCACCCAGCAATCGATCGAAGCCCAGAAGGCCGGCGGCAGCAGCCTGCTGGCCATCGAAAGCACGGCCAACCTGAAGCTCTCGGACTACCTGCTCAAAAGCACCGACCGCCTCAACGAAGTCACTCAGAAAAACCTGCAGACCAAGCAGCAACTGGACAGCCTGACCCAGAGCGATTCCGCCCTGGACGAACAGATCAACGTGCTCAAGGGCAGCCTGCTGCTCTCCAAGATTCTCTACAAACAGAAACAGGCCTTGCCGCGCCTTCGGGTCGACCGTGACCTGGCGGACCAGATCGCCGACATTCGCCTGTATCAGTTCGAAGTCAGCCAGCAACGGGAGTTGCTCAGCAACCCGGCCGCCTACGTCGACAACCTGCTGTCGACCCAGCCGCCGGAACAAGTCACGCCGCAGCTGCGCAAGAGCCTGCTGGAACTGGCCACCACCCGCGCCGACCTGCTGGAGCGGCTGAACCGCGAACTGAGCGCGGTGCTTAACGAATCCATCACCCTGCAACTGAACCAGAAACAACTGCTCAGCACGGCGCAAAGCCTGCGCGCGACCCTCGATGAGCAGATGTTCTGGATTCCCAGCAACAAGCCACTGGATGTGGAGTGGATGCGGGCTGTTCCAGAACGCCTGAACCGTCAGGTCGACACCCTGCCCTGGGCCTCAAGCCTGAGTGAACTGGTCGACGGCCTGACCCAGCGCCCCCTGCTGTTCCTGCCGCTGGCGTTGCTGATTGGCGCACTGCTGTGGCGACGCAAGCAGCTGTATGCGCGCCTCAACAAGGTTCACCAGGACATCGGCCACTTCAAGCGCGACAGCCAGTGGCACACGCCCCAGGCCATCCTGATCAACATCCTGTTGGCGATGCCGGTGTCGCTGGGCCTCGCCCTGTGTGGCCTGGCCCTGCAAATCGACGCCCGCGGGCAGAACGCGAGCATGGGCGCGGCGTTGCTGCAAATGGCCGGGGCCTGGCTGGTGTTCTACACCGCCTACCGCATCCTGGCGCCAGGTGGCGTAGCGGAACTGCATTTCCGCTGGGAAAAACCCCAGGTCGAATTCCTCCGCGGCTGGGTTCGTCGCCTTGGCATGGTGGTGATGGCGCTGGTCACCGTGGTGGCGGTTGCCGAGCTGCAACCAGCGGCTTTGGCCGATGACGTGCTCGGCATGCCGGTGGTGCTGATCTGCTACGCCTTGATGACCTGGCTGCTCAGCCGCTTGCTGATCAGCAGCCCGACCCACGAAAACGCCTCGCTGTTCCGCAAGGTCTTGGGCATCGGGTTTACCGCGTTGCCCATCGCGCTGTTCGTGGCCGTGTGCTTTGGCTACTACTACACCGCGCTGAAACTCAGTGACCGGCTGATCAACACCCTTTACCTGCTGATGTTCTGGCTGGTGATCGAAGCGACTTTCGTGCGCGGCCTGAGCGTGGCGGCACGCCGCCTGGCTTACCAGCGCGCCCTGGCCAAACGCCAGGCGGCGAAGGAAGCTGGCGATGGCGAAGCGGTCATCGAAGAACCGACGATGGACATCGAGAAGGTCAACGAACAGTCCCTGCGCCTGATCCGCCTGGCGCTGCTGGGCGGCTTCATCGCCGCGCTCTACTGGGTCTGGGCCGACCTGATCACGGTGTTCTCGTACCTGGACAACGTCACCCTCTACGAATACACCAGCGGCACCGGTGCCAACATGAGCATGGTGCCCATCAGCATCGGCGACATGCTCGGCGCGCTGATCATCATCGGCATCACCTTTGCCCTGGCGCGTAACTTGCCGGGTCTGCTGGAAGTGTTCGTGCTGTCGAAGCTGAACCTGGCCCAGGGCAGCGCCTACGCCACCACCACGCTGCTGTCCTATGTGATCGCCGGCATCGGTTTCGTCTCGACCCTGTCGACCCTCGGCGTGAGCTGGGACAAGCTGCAATGGCTGGTCGCGGCACTGTCGGTAGGCCTTGGCTTCGGCATGCAGGAGATCTTCGCCAACTTCATCTCCGGCATCATGATCCTGTTCGAACGCCCGGTGCGCATTGGCGACACCATCACCATCGGCAACCTGTCGGGTACGGTGAGCAAGATCCGCATCCGCGCCACCACCATCACCGACTTCGACCGCAAGGACATCATCGTCCCGAACAAGACGTTCATTACCGGGCAACTGATCAACTGGTCGCTGACCGATACCATCACCCGAGTCACCCTCAAGCTCGGGGTCGACTACGGCTCGGACCTCGACCTGGTGAAAGAACTGCTGTTGAAAGCCGCACGGGAAAACCCGCGGGTGCTCAAGGAACCCGAGCCGCACGTGTACTTCCTGAACTTCGGCGAAAGCACTCTCGACCACGAACTGCGCATGCATGTGCGCGACCTGGGCGACCGCAACCCGGTGCTCGATGAGGTCAACCGCTTCATCAACCGCGAGTTCAAGAAGCAGCACATCAACATCTCGTTCCGCCAGATGGAGGTCTACCTCAAGAACCTTCACGGCCAGGAATATAAATTGGTGCCGATCGAACCGGAAACGAAAACCATCGTGCCAATGGTCGACGGCAAGCCGGCGCAGGAACCGCCCACCGCCAAACTCGACTAACCGGCCAATCCCCAGCAGAATGCTCGGACATTCTGCTGGAGCCGGCCCTTGAAAGCCCTCGACGAACTGACCTTCGACAACCGCTTCGACCGCCTGGGCGATGCGTTTTCCGCCCACGTGCTGCCCGAACCTATCGACAACCCACGCTTGGTAGTCGCGAGCCCGGCTGCCATGACCCTACTCGACCTCGACCCCGCAGTGGCCGAGACCCCAGAGTTCGCCGAGCTGTTCAGCGGCCACAAACTCTGGGCCGACGCGATCCCCAGGGCGATGGTCTATTCCGGTCATCAGTTCGGCTCCTACAACCCGCAACTGGGCGATGGTCGCGGCCTGTTGCTGGGCGAGGTGTACAACGAGGCAGGCGAGCATTGGGACCTGCACCTCAAGGGCGCCGGCCAGACGCCCTTTTCGCGCATGGGCGATGGCCGTGCGGTGCTGCGTTCCTCGATCCGCGAGTTCCTCGCCTCCGAAGCCTTGCATGCCCTGAACATCCCGACCACCCGGGCGCTGTGCGTGATCGGCTCCGACACCCCGGTCTGGCGGGAAAAACAGGAGCGCGCGGCCATGGTCCTGCGCCTGGCACCGAGCCATGTGCGCTTTGGGCATTTCGAATATTTCTACTACACCAAACGCCCCGGGCAGCAGAAAGTGCTGGGTGAGCATGTTCTGGCCATGCACTTTCCCGAGTGCCTGGAACAACCGGAACCGTACCTGGCGATGTTCCGCGAAATCGTCGAGCGCAACGCCGAACTGATCGCCAAGTGGCAGGCTTATGGCTTCTGCCACGGGGTGATGAACACCGACAACATGTCGATCCTCGGTATCACGTTCGATTTCGGCCCGTTCGCCTTCCTCGATGACTTCGACGCCAATTTCATCTGCAACCACTCCGATGATCAGGGTCGCTATTCATTCAGCAACCAGGTGCCGATCGGCCAGTGGAACCTCAGCGCCCTGGCCCAGGCCCTGACACCGTTCATCAGTGTCGAAGCCCTGCGCGAAACCCTGGGCCTGTACCTGCCGCTGTTCCAGGCCCATTACCTGGACCTGATGCGCCGCCGCCTGGGCCTGACCACCGCCGAGGACGACGACCAGAAGCTGCTGGAGCATCTGCTGCAATTGATGCAGAACAGCGGCGTCGATTACAGCCTGTTCTTCCGGCGCCTGGGTGAAGACTCACCCGAAGCGGCTATCTCCCGTTTGCGCGATGATTTCGTCGACCTCAAGGGTTTCGATGCCTGGGGCGAGCTCTATGTCGCGCGCGTGGCCCGAGAAGGCGAGGTGGATCAGGAGGAGCGTCGCAAGCGGATGCATGCCGTGAATCCGCTGTACATCCTGCGCAACTACCTGGCGCAGAAGGCTATCGATGCGGCGGAAAGTGGCGACTACTCGGAGGTTCGCCGACTGCACGCCGTGCTGAGCAAACCGTTCGAGGAACAGCCGGGGATGGAAAGCTACGCCGAACGGCCGCCGGAGTGGGGCAAGCATCTGGAGATCAGTTGTTCGTCGTGAGACGCGTCAGATAAAGACGTCCACCGGCACATTGAAGCGCTCGGCCAACCAGCGGATCTGCCGCAGGTTGAGCTGGCGCTTGCCGCTCAGGATCTCGGAAACGACCGACTGAGGCCCGACGCCTGGCAGGTCGCTTTGAGTCAAACCATGTTCGCGCATCATGTATCCAAGCACTTCAGCACCTGTGGCTTGGGGCATTGGGTGATGCCTGTGATCCCATTCCTCAATCCAGTCACCGATGATGTCCACCAGACTCATCAGAGGATGCGACTCGTCAACTCCGGTCATCTCGAGTAACTCGTCGAGTGCCTGCACCAGCGTGTCATAGTCGTCTTCGTTTTTGGGTTTGCGTAGCAATGGCGCTACAAACTCCCAGTGCTCCGCTGCGTTTTTTATCAGAATGCTCATACCCTACCCTCCTTCCATTTACCGCGGTCATATTCGCGGTGATCCAGCACATGCTTGATGTAGATTTTTTGATGCCGATATCGAACGTAGGCGATCAGCCGTAATTTGTTACCACCAATATCGAAAACATGAAGCTCACCAACCTTGTCGGTTGCGGGAAATGAAGACTTCATTGCTGCAAAATCATTTGGCGTGACGCGCTTTACCGTTCGATACCACTGGTCCAGTGCACTGGCCGCCTGCGGCCACTTTTCCTTGGCATCCCAGATTCGTTTTTCGGAAAACACTCGCATGCAACATCCTTATCGCATTTCGCTATGGTGAGTTAATCACAAACTGAAAATATCGCAATATGCGATAACCCAAAGCAGACCAGTGGTCTCGCTTAGTACGACTCAGCCTAGTTTTATCGAGCGACACCGCACAATTGAAAATATGAGCAAACGTCTCCAAATAGCAATGATCGGCTTCTCAACAGGACCTTCCTCATGACCGACCCACTCCTCATCCCCTGCCCCCACTGCAACGGCCTGAACCGTATTCCGGCGGAGCGCCTCAACGACCATCCGAAATGCGGACGCTGCAAGGCCGAACTCCTGCTGAATAAGCCTTTCGAACTCAAGCAAGGCGATTACGCCAGTCAGATCAAGGGCGATCTGCCGCTGCTGGTGGATGTGTGGGCTGACTGGTGCGGGCCGTGCAAGTCGTTTGCGCCGGTGTTCGAGCAGGCGGCGGGGCAATTGGCGGGCAAGTGTCGCCTGGCCAAGCTGGACAGCGAGGCGAACCAGCAACTGTCGGCGCAATTGGGGATACGCTCGATTCCGAGCCTGATTCTGTTCAAGAACGGCCGGGAAGTTGCCCGCCAGAGTGGGGCCTTCCCGTTACCGCAGTTGATGAGCTGGTTACGTAGCCAGGGGATCTGAGACCGCCATAAAAGATCGCAGCTTGCGGCAGCTCCTACATAGAAATCAGTGTTGAAACGATCTCTGTAGGAGCTGCCGCAGGCTGCGATCTTTTGATCTTCAGGTGTTTTCCAGCAGGTTGTGCAACTCGACAAACTGCTGAGTCAGCTTGTGCCGCGGATCGAGATGGATCAGCGGCGTATTCGCCTGGTGGGATTCGCGCATACGCACCGAGCTGGCCAGGTACACCGGCAGCACCGGCAGGCCCTCGGCGATCAGCTCATCGAGAATTTGCTGTGGCAGGCTGGCGCGGGCCTGGAACTGGTTGACGACGATGCCCTCGACTTCCAGCCCTTCGTTATGGTCTTCCTTGAGCTCTTCGATTTCCGCCAGCACACCGTATAGCGCCTGACGCGAGAAACTGTCGCAATCGAAGGGAATTAGCACACGATCGGCGGCAATCAATGCTGAAACAGCATAGAAATTCAAAGCAGGAGGGGTATCGAGGTAAATCCGGTCGTAATCCTCGTCCAGCTCTTCAAGCAATTTTCGCAGCTTGTTGATCTTGTGCTTGGCCTCAAGCTTTGGCTGCAGGTCCGCCAATTCGGCAGTAGCGGTCACGACATGGAGGTTTTCGAACGGGGTTTCGTAGATGTCGACCTGGTTCTTCCTGGAGAAAGGCCCGGAGGACAGGGTCTGCTTGAAGAAATCGGCTATACCCATCGGGATATCGTCACCGGTGAGGCCGGTCAGGTACTGAGTGGAGTTGGCCTGGGCATCGAGATCGACCAACAAGGTGCGATAACCCTCGCTGGCGCTGACAGCCGCCAGATTGCAGGCAATACTGGATTTGCCCACGCCACCTTTCTGATTGAACACCACGCGCCGCATTGCAAAACCTCCGTGTATCAAAGAATGACCGAGTGTAGTGGTCCACGGCATGGCTTCGCTACCTCACAAACACAGGGACTACACGGTCATCAGCCTTTTCCTGCTGAAAAAGCCGCTGGCGCCTTATTGAACCGAGTCCAAAGCCGACAGACGGCCCATGAAAACGTGAATGATTGCCAATCGTTCAGTTTTTGCGAACTGACCGGTAAATCCCACTGGGCAAAATGTAACCAGCATTTGCTACAGGTTCGCCGCACCGGGATAATGCGCACCACTCGGCGCCAAGCGCCACGTAGGGTGTGCCGTGCCAATGCGTCACTCACCGCGTCAGGAAGCCTGCAAGGGCGGGATTGAATGTCTGTGATCAATTTCAACATCGCCCAGTGGCGCGCTTGGGCCCCAGGGCTTGAAAGCGTGGATGACTGGCAGGCCTGGTGCCGGCAACCCTCGATGTTGCCGGGCAGCGATGCCGCACCCGATGTCTCGTTCCTGCCGGCCATGCAGCGTCGGCGGCTCAGCCGTCTGGCGCGGATGGCCTTCAGTGTCGGCTGGCCATTGGCCGAAGGTCGTCAGGACCTGCCATTGGTCTTTGTTTCCCGTCACGGCGAAACCCCACGGACCTTCGATATTCTCAGCGACCTGGCCGTCGACCAGCCGCTGTCGCCGACCCAGTTCAGCCTGTCAGTGCATAACGCGATCATCGGCCTGTGGTCGATCATGCGCGGTGAAACCAGCGAAATGACTGCCCTGGCCGCCGCTGGCGACGGCCTGGAGCACGGCATGCTGGAGGCCGCGGCCCTGCTGGCTGAAGGCGCACCTGCGGTATTGCTGGTGATCACCGAAGAGCAGCCACCGCAGGCCTATTCGACCTGGATCGACGATGTGCCCTTCCCCTATGCCGTCGGCCTGCTGATTACCCCGGGCAATGACTGGCAGTTGACCCTGAACAGCGCCACGGATGCGTTGTCCAAAGCTCGCTGGCCTCACGCGTTGAATCTGTTGTGCACGCTGCTCGGCCCGCAAACCACCTGCCAACATGCCTGGAAAAATCGTGTATGGACCTGGCAACGCAGCCTGTGACTGAAAAAAACCGCGATGCCTATTATTGGCGGCTGCTGGCCACGGCCGCGAGCTTTGCCCTGTTCGGGCTGGGTGGCCTGTGCCTGCGCCTGGTGGTTTTCCCGCTGCTGGCCTGCCTGCCGGGTGATGCCCGGACCCACCGGTTGCGCGCGCGACAAACCGTCAGCCGCTGCTTCTGGTTGTTCGTCCGGTTCATGGCCCGCACTGGCGTGCTGACCTACGAGATTCAGGGTGCGGACAAACTCGGGCGACCGGGCCAGATGATCATCGCCAATCATCCATCGCTGATCGATGTGGTGTTCCTGATCGGGCTGGTCCCCCACGCCAACTGCGTGGTCAAGCAAAGCCTTTGGGATAACCCGTTCACTCGCACCCCCCTGCGTCGCACCGAATACATCAGCAACGACGGCAGCATGGACATGCTCGATGCCGCCGCCGATGCGCTCAAACAAGGCCAGCCCCTGATCATCTTTCCCGAAGGCACCCGCACCCAGCCGGGCCAGGCACCCGCCTTTCATCGGGGGGGCGCGGCAATTGCCCTGCGGGGTGCGAAAATCCTCACCCCCGTGGTGATCAAGGTCAGCCCGACCACACTGACCAAGGCCGAACCCTGGTATCGGATCCCCAAGCGCCGCGTACACTTCAGTATTCGCGTCGGGGCCGATATGGATCCCCAGACTTTCGCAGCGCTAGGCCCTGCCCCTCAGGCCTCGCGCAAGCTCAACGATTACTTGCATACCTATTTTACTAAGGAGCTCGCCAAAGATGAGCGATCTGCAGACTCATAACCTGGTGCTGGAAATAAAAACCCTGATCATCGACGCCCTCGGCCTCGAAGACATCAGCGCCGACGACATCGGCGACGAGCAGACGCTGTTCGGCGAAGGCCTGGGCCTGGACTCGGTGGATGCCCTGGAACTCGGCCTGGCCATCCAGAAAAAATACGGCATCAAGATCGATGCCGACGCCAAGGACACGCGCAATCACTTCAGTAACGTGGCGAGCCTTGCGGCCTTCGTCACCGCAAAACAGGCAGCTTGAGACCGGACCATGCAAACTCGTGACGACATTTTCATAACCCTGCGCGATGCCTTGGTCGAGCTGTTCGAACTGGACCCCGAACGGGTGAGCCTCGAATCCAACCTGTATCAGGACCTGGAAATCGACAGCATCGATGCGGTCGACCTGATCGATCACATCAAGCGCCAGACCGGCAAGAAGATCGCGGCCGAAGAATTCAAATCGGTGCGTACCGTCAGCGACGTGGTCGAGGCGGTCTACCGTCTGGTTCAACCGGCCGCATGAGTCGACTGATCGGCCTCAGCCTGCTGCTGGCGGGCCTGCTATACCCTTTTGCGGTGTATTTCGGCATGGAGCATTTCGCGCCGTGGCAGTTCGGGCTGCTGCTGGGCAGCCTGTGGCTGGCCCGCGCGCTGACCGGCAAGCGACGACCAGGCAGCTTGTGGATGGCATGCGTGGCCATCCTGTTCTGCCTGTTGCTGGCGCTGTTCGACAGTCCGTCGCTGCTGCGTTGGTATCCGGTACTGATCAGCGGGTTCATGCTGGGACTGTTCGGGCTGAGCCTGAAATACGGCCCGCCGATGGTTGAACGCCTGGCCCGCCTGCGCGAAGCGCATTTGCCGGTCAAGGCCATCCGCTATACCCGCCAGGTGACCATCGCCTGGTGCGTCTTTTTCCTGTGCAACGGGATCTGCGCTGCAGCCCTGACACTGTGGGCGCCGCTGAGCTGGTGGATGCTGTACACCGGCCTGATCTCCTACGGATTGATAGGCCTGATGTTTGCCATTGAATGGCTGATACGACAACGGGTACGAGGCCGCCCATGAACTGGATAAAACTTGAGCACCTGCTGCTCAAGGCCGAGCCGGAGCGTGCCGTGACGGCCGAACCGCAGCTCGATCACACACAATTGCGCGAGCAGGCCCTGCGCCTGGCCGCCAGCCTGCAAAACCGCGGTGTGCGGCGCATTGCCGTGCACCTTGAAGACGCCGCCGACCTGGCGATTGCCCTGTTGGGCGCATGGCGTGCCGGGGTAGGCGTGCTGCTGCCGGCCGACCTGCAACCGCAGACCCGCCAGCGCTGGTCCGGTGAAGTGGATGTATGGCTCACCGATCAGCCGGACGATGCACACCTGGGCGATTACCAGGATTCCCCCCTTGGCGCCGCCGCCCTCGACCTTGAAGGCTGCTCGCTGAGCCTGTGCACCTCCGGCTCCAGCGGCGAACCCAAGCGCATCGAAAAAAACCTGGGCCAACTGGTCAATGAAGTTGAGGCCCTGGAACAGCTGTGGGGCGCCGACCTGGGTTCGGCTTGCATCATTGGCAGCGTCGCCACCCAGCACATCTATGGCCTGCTGTTTCGGGTACTGTGGCCACTGTGCGCGGGGCGCCCGTTCGTGCGCAGGCAACTGGCCTTCCCGGAAGACCTGCAGCGCGCCAGTCGCGAGTACCCGGCCTTCGCCTGGGTGGCCAGCCCGGCCCTGCTCAAGCGCATGGGCGACAACCTCGACTGGGCAGCGCTGAGCGCGGTGCGTCGGGTATTTTCCTCCGGTGGCGCACTGCCAGCCGAGGCCGCACAGCGCCTGCAACAACGCCTTCACCAATGGCCGACGGAAATTTTCGGCAGTTCGGAAACGGGCGGCATCGCCTGGCGCCAGGGTCAGTCCCTGTGGCAGCCCTTTGCCAACGTTCAGGTGAGCCAGGACGACCAGGGGGCCTTGCTCATCACCTCGCCCTACTTGCCTGACGGCCATATCGAGCACACGGCCGATGCCGCGCGAATTGCGGCTGACGGCCGCTTCGAACTGCTCGGACGCCTGGATCGGATCGTCAAGCTGGAAGAGAAACGCATCTCGCTGCCGATGCTGGAGCAGGCGCTGATGGCCCACGACTGGGTGGCCGAAGCGCGCCTGGGTGTCGTTCAGGAAAACCGCGCCTCGTTGGGCGCGCTGGTGGTCCTGACTGACGCGGGCCTGCATGTACTGCGCAATCAAGGACGACGCACACTCACGGAACAATTGCGGCAACACCTGAGCCTGCATTGCGAAACCCTGGCCTTGCCAAGGCGCTGGCGCCTGCTGCAACAACTGCCGCTCAACGCCCAGGGCAAACTGCCCCAGGCCGACGTCGAAGCCCTGCTGCTGGCGCCGCGCCCCAAGGCACCTGTGGTGCTCGAACAGGTCGAAGCCAACGGTGAGTGGAGCCTGCAACTGGCTGTACCCCCGGACCTTGCCTATTTCAGCGGGCACTTCCCTACCGCGCCGGTGCTGCCCGGTGTGGTGCAGGTGGAGTGGGCAATGCATCTGGGCCAACAGCTGATGAACCTGCCAGAGACATTCGCCGGCATGGAAGTGCTCAAGTTCCAGCAACTGATCCGTCCCGGCGATGAAGTCCAGTTGCACCTGCGCTTCGACCCGAGCCGCGGCAAACTGTATTTCGCCTATCGCAACGAAACCGCCACCTGCTCCAGCGGGCGGATCCTGCTGGTGGCGGCGCATGCATAATCCCTGCGCCGTGGTGCCGGTCTACAACCACGAAACCGCGATCACCACCGTGGTCGATGCGCTGCTCGCCAGCCACCTGCCGTGCATTCTGGTGGACGACGCCAGCAGCCCGGCCTGCGCCAGGGTGCTCGATCAATTGGCGCAGCGCGACAACGTGCATCTGGTCCGCCTCGCCGCCAACCAGGGCAAGGGCGGTGCGGTGATGACCGGTTTTCGCGAAGCCTCGCGCCTGGGTTTCAGCCACGCCTTGCAGGTGGATGCCGACGGCCAGCACGACCTGCAGGATGTGCAACGTTTTATCGAACGCTCCCGCGCCCATCCCGAAGCCGTAGTCTGTGGCTATCCGCTCTACGATGACAGCGTGCCGAAGGGTCGTTTGTACGCCCGCTACCTGACCCACGTGATGGTCTGGATCAACACCCTGTCGTTGCAGATTCGCGATTCCATGTGCGGCTATCGCGTCTATCCCTTGCCGCCGGTGCTGGCGCTGATCGAATCGGCGAAGATCGGCAAGCGCATGGACTTCGACTCGGACATCCTGGTCCGCCTGGCCTGGCGCGGACTGCCGATGTTATGGCTGCAAACCAGGGTGCATTACCCGATGGACGGTGTTTCACATTTCCGCATGTTCCACGACAACGTGCTGATTTCGAGCATGCACACCCGGTTGTTCTTCGGCATGTTATTGCGCTCGCCGGTGATTCTCTGGCGACGGTGGCGCCCATGAGCGTCAACAAGGAGCACTGGGCCGATCGCGAGGAACGCGGCAGCTTCTGGCTGATGAAATTCACCGCCGTCGCCGCCAAACTGCTGGGTCGTCGACTGCTGAGCCCGTTGCTGTACGGCATCGTCCTGTACTTTTTCCTGTTCGGCCGCAGTGCCCGCCACAGTGCCTGGCAGTACCAGCAACGGCTCGCCGACTGGAGCGGTCGCGACGAACTGCGCCCGAGCCATTGGCGAGTGTTCGGCCAGTTCATGGCTTTCGCCGACTCCCTGCTCGACAAGCTCGACGTGTGGAACGGCAAGCTGAGCATCGAGCAGATCGAAATCATCGACCCGGCGCTGCTGCGCAACCAGCTGCGCGGCACCCGCGGGCAAATGCTCGTGGGCGCTCACCTGGGCAATCTCGAAGTCTGCCGCGCCCTGGCGGAGATCGGCGAACGTGTCACCATGAACGTGCTGGTGCACACCAAGCATGCCGAACGCTTCAATCGCTTGCTGGGCGAAGCCGGTGCGACCAATCTGCGGCTGATCCAGGTCAGTGAGCTGGACCCGGTGATCATGCTGCAACTGCACGAACGCCTGGAACGCGGCGAATGGCTGGCGATTGCCGGCGACCGCGTGCCGCTGCACGGCGGGCGTAGTGTGACGGTGGACTTCCTGGGTCACCCGGCAAAATTCCCGCAAGGGCCGTGGCTGCTGGCCGGGCTGCTGAAATGCCCGGTCAACCTGCTGCTGTGCCTGAAGAAGCCCGATGGCGACTATCGACTGACCCTCGAGCCCTTCGCTGACGCGATCGCCTGGAAACGCAGCGACCGTGAACAGGTCATTCATCAGTGGGCCTCCCGCTATGCCGAGCGCCTGAGTCACTATTGCCTCGAAGCGCCTCAGCAATGGTTCAACTTTTACCCTTTCTGGAAGACCGATGACGACGCCAACGCTTGAGCCTGTAATCTTCGGCGAACGCCCTTTGCGCATCGACGATGTGCTGGCCCTGGCCAACCGCCAGGCGCCGGCGCAATTGCAGGGCGACCCGCCGTTCCGCCAGCGCATCGCCAAAGGCGCGCAGTTCCTCGATTCCCTGCTGGACAAGGAAGGCGTGATCTACGGCGTTACCACCGGCTACGGTGATTCCTGCGTGGTCGCGGTGCCGCTGCATCACGTCGAGGCCTTGCCGCGTCATCTGTACACCTTCCACGGCTGCGGCCTGGGCAAGCTGCTGGACGCGCAGGCCACCCGCGCGGTGCTGGCGGCCCGTTTGCAGTCGCTTTGCCAGGGTGTGTCCGGGGTGCGCGTGGAACTGCTGGAACGCCTGCAGGCGTTCCTTGAACACGACATTTTGCCGCTGATCCCGGAAGAAGGTTCGGTGGGCGCCAGCGGCGATCTGACGCCGCTGTCGTACGTCGCCGCCACACTGTCCGGCGAGCGTGAAGTGATGTATCGCAGCGAGCGCCGGCAAGCCGCCGATGTGCACCGCGAACTTGGCTGGCAGCCGCTGGTGCTGCGGCCCAAGGAAGCCCTGGCGCTGATGAATGGCACCGCGGTGATGACCGGGCTCGCCTGCCTGGCCTACGCCCGCGCCGATTACCTGCTGCAACTGGCCACGCGCATCACCGCGCTGAATGTGGTGGCGCTGCAAGGCAACCCGGAGCATTTCGACGAGCGCCTGTTCGCCGCCAAGCCGCACCCAGGGCAGATGCAAGTCGCCGCGTGGCTGCGCAAGGACCTGGCCATCGACGCACCGACCGCGCCGCTGCATCGCCTGCAGGATCGCTATTCGCTGCGTTGCGCGCCCCATGTCCTCGGCGTGCTGGCCGACAGCCTGAACTGGCTGCGCTCGTTCATTGAAATCGAGCTCAACAGCGCCAACGACAACCCGATCATCGATGCCGAGGCCGAGCGCGTGCTGCATGGCGGGCACTTCTACGGCGGGCACATCGCGTTCGCCATGGACAGCCTGAAAAACCTCGTGGCCAACGTCGCCGACCTGCTCGATCGACAACTCGCCCTGTTGGTGGATGAGCGCTACAACCACGGTTTGCCAAGCAACCTGTCCGGCGCCACGGCCGACCGCGCCATGCTCAACCACGGCTTCAAGGCCGTGCAGATCGGCACCAGCGCCTGGACCGCCGAAGCACTGAAAAACACCATGCCCGCCAGCGTTTTCTCGCGCTCCACCGAGTGCCATAACCAGGACAAGGTGAGCATGGGCACCATCGCGGCCCGTGATGCGATCCGCGTGCTGGAGCTGACCGAGCAGGTCGCCGCCGCGACCTTGCTGGCCGCCAACCAGGGCGTGTGGCTGCGCGCCCAGGCCGAGGATGCACGGCCGCTGCCACCGGCCTTGGCAGCCATGCACGAAGCATTGGCCAAGGATTTCCCGCCGGTCATCGAAGACCGCGCGCTGGAAGGCGAATTGCGCCTGTGTCTGCAACGAATCGCCGCACAACACTGGAGGCTGCATGCGTAGCAAGGGAGTGCTTCACACCGATACACAAATCGTCGTGCCGTTCTTCGACGTCGACCGGATGAACGTCGTCTGGCACGGTCATTACGTCAAATACCTGGAAATCGCCCGCTGCGCATTGCTCGACAAGATCGGCCACAACTACACGGCGATGTCCGAGTCGGGTTATGCGTGGCCGGTGATCGACCTGCAATTGCGCTACGTACGCGGTGCGGAGTTCGGGCAGAAGCTCAACGTGCGCGCCAATCTGGTGGAATGGGAGAACCGGTTAAAGATCAACTACCTGATCAGTGACCTGGAAACCGGCGAGCGCCTGACTCGCGCCGTGTCCGTGCAGGTTGCGGTCGACATGAGCAATCGCGAAATGCAATTGGCTTCGCCCAAGGTGTTCACCGATGCCGTAGCGAGGGCTCTGCCATGATTGTGTCCCCTGTAGGAGCGGGCTTGCCCGCGATGGTCGTTAACGGTGACGCTGGGCACCTGACACTCCGCGGTGCTCTCAGGTTTTTCGCGAGCAAGCTCGCTCCTACAGTGTTTTGCGTATTGCTGGGCATTCCAGGGCTGGCCAACGCCTTCGACCTGCAGCAACTCAGCGAGCAACTGGCCAGGCCCGAGGTGATCCACGGCAACTTCATCCAGGAAAAACACCTGCGCGCCCTGCCCCAGCCACTGACCAGCAAGGGCACTTTCGTCCTGGCGAAAAATCATGGCCTGTTGTGGCTGCTGAAAACGCCGTTGCAACAGGACTACCGCATCAACGCCGCAGGCATTGCCCGGCGTGACGCCAGCGGCTGGCAGATGCTGCCGGGCAAGAGTGCCGGCGCCGAGCAGAACCGCTTGTTCCTGGCCGTCCTGCAAGGCGACAGCAGCGGGCTGCAACGGGACTTCGAGCTGTCTCTCGCGGGCGACGCGCAGAACTGGACACTGACATTGACGCCGCGCTCGATGCTGCTCAAGCAGGTGTTCAACCAGATCAACATCACCGGCGGCGAACTGGTGCACAGCATCGAGTTGCTGGAAACCCAGGGCGACAGCACCCTGTTGCGCATGCAGGACAGCACCAGCGCGCAACCCTTGAGCGACACGGAGCAGCATGACTTTGCCGAGTGAACGCAGGCTGCCGTGGCTGTTCCTGATCCTGCTGGTGGCAGTGCTGGCGCTCGCCGGCTGGCAATGGCGCAACGGCGCCCCACTGTCGGCCAACCTGATGGAACTGGTGCCCGGCACCGCGCCGGATGCGCTGGAACTGCGCGCCGAACAACGCATGCAGGAGCCGCTGAACCGAGAAATGCTGGTGCTGGTTGGCCATAGCGATAGGCAGCAAGCCATCGCCATGGCGCAAACGCTGGGGGATCAGTGGCAAGCCAGCGGCCTGTTCGAAAAGGTCCAATGGAACCTGCAAGCCGACTTGCCGGCGTTGCGCACGCAACTGCTGCAAGGCCGACTGGCCATGCTCGCGGCCGACGATCGCGAGCAATTGATCGACCACCCCGACGCCTTTATCCAGCAACGGGTGCAGGCGCTATTCGACCCCTTCACCGGCTTCAGCCTGGTGCCGAGCCAGGATGACTGGCTGGGCCTGACCGGGCGCATCCAGAACAGCCAGCCACAGCACGGTGCCGTGCAACTGGACATTGGCAGTGGCGCCTTGATCGCCGAGGCCGATGGCAAGCACTGGGTGCTGTTACGGGCGCGGGCCACCGGCAACGCCTTCGACATGAACCTGCCGCTGCAAGTGGCCGACCTGCTCCAGCACAGCCGCGATGAAGCCGCCCGGGCCGACGTGCAACTGCTCGCCGCCAGTGGCTTGTTGTACGCAGCCAACGGCCAGCGCCAGGCGTCCCGGGAGATGACCTGGGTCGGGGGCGGTGCCACCGTCGGGATCCTGTTGTTGCTGTTGCTGGCCTTCCGCCGCTGGCGTGTCCTGCTGGCGTTCGTTCCGGTGCTGGTGGGCATGCTGTTCGGCGCGGTGGCCTGCGTGGCACTGTTCGGCCACATGCATGTGATGACGCTGGTACTGGGTTCGAGCCTGATCGGTGTCGCCGTCGATTACCCCCTGCATTATTTGTCCAAGAGCTGGAGCCTGAAACCCTGGCACAGCTGGCCGGCGCTGCGCCTGACCTTGCCGGGCCTGACCCTGAGCCTGGTCACCAGCGCCATCGGCTACCTGGCCCTGGCCTGGACGCCCTTTCCGGCCTTGACCCAGATCGCCGTGTTTTCGGCGGCAGGCCTGCTGGGTGCCTATTTATCCGCGGTGTGCCTGCTGCCGGCGCTGCTCAAGGGTGCCGAGCTGCGCCCGGCGCAATGGCCACTGCGGCTTTGCGAATATTTACTGGGCTGCCGCGAAGCGTTACTGCGGTATTTGAGCACGCCGGTATTGCTGGCATTGCTGATCGCTTTTTGTGCCGGCGGCCTGGTGCAGCTCCAGACTAAAAACGACATCCGCCAGTGGGTCGGCGCGCCGCAGCAGTTGACCGACGAAGCGCAGACCATTGCGCGAATCACCGGCTATCAACCCACCAGCCAGTTCTTCCTGGTGCAGGCGGCCGACCAACAGCAATTACTCGAACGCCAGGGCGCCCTGAGTGAACGCCTGGATCAGTTGGTTGGCCTGGAGAAACTCCAGGGGTACCTGTCACTCAATCAACTGGTCAGCCCGCCCAGCGAACAACGCAAGGTTCGCGAGGCATTGAGCAAATTGCCGGCGTTCTGGCAGCCGTTGCTCGATGTCGGCGTCCCGGCTCAGGCGCTGCAGGCGGAGTTGAGCCAATTGCAGGCGCTGCCCGTCGAAGACATCGACAGCGCGCTGGCCGGTCCCTTGGCCGAGCCGTATCGCCTATTGTGGCTGGGGCCGACCGCTGACGGCGTGGCAGCGATGGTCAGCTTGCAGGGCCTGAACAATCCTGCCCTGTTGCGGGTACAGGCCGAGGATTTGCCAGGCGTGAAACTGGTGGACCGACTGGGCGAGTTGAACAGCGTGTTCGCCGCCACCCAGATCAGCGCCGCCGAACTGAAACTCGCCTCCTGCGTGCTGATCGTGCTGGTGCTGATCCTGCCGTTCGGTCTTGGCGGCGCACTGCGCATCGTCTCCCTGCCCTTGCTGGCGGCCTTGTGCAGCCTGGCCAGCCTCGGCTGGCTGGGGCAGCCGTTGACCCTGTTCAGCCTGTTCGGCCTGCTGCTGGTGACGGCGATCAGCGTCGACTACGCCATCCTCATGCGCGAACAGGTTGGCGGCGCCGCCGTGAGCCTGCTGGGCACCTTGCTGGCCGCGCTGACCACCTGGCTGTCGTTCGGCCTGCTGGCGGTATCGAGCACGCCAGCGGTGAGCAACTTCGGCCTGTCGGTGAGCCTGGGGCTGATTTTCAGCTTCCTGCTCGCGCCCTGGGCCGGTCGCCAGGTGCACGCCGCCAGCCTCACGGAGCCAACTCAATGATGATCGGGCTGTTCTGGGCGATGGCCCTGGTACTGTTCGCCGTAGCGACCCGGGTCGGGCGCCATTTCGGCCTGATCCCCATCGTCAGCCAGTTGCTGCTGGCGACCCTCGGCTTGCCCCTGCTGATGTACTTCTGGATCGAACCACAATGGCAACTGAGCGGCGCAGCACTAGTATCACCGGGCTGGCTGAAGAACCTCTACAGCCTGAGTTTCGCCCTGCTGCTGGGCTATATCCTCAGCGATGTGATCGATCTGCAACTGGACCGCCAGAGCTTGAAAATCGCCCTGCCGAGTTTCTGCATTCCGTTCGCGTGCGGCCTGGCCACGGCCATCTGGCTGTTGCCGCCGCAACACTGGATCAGTTCGCTGGCGGTCGGGCTGCTGTTCGCCATCACCGCGATCCCGGTGCTATACCTGTACCTGCGGCATATTAATTACCCGCACAGCGCCACCCGGCGACTGGTGCAGACCGCGATCATCATCGACCTGGCCTGCTGGACCCTGTTCGCCATCGCCCAAGGCAGCCTGCACCTGAGCAGCCTGTTGCTGCCCCTGGCCGGCGCCTGCCTGCCCGTGCTGCTGCGGTTGTTGGGCCTGCGGCAAACCTGGCTCTACAGCCTGGGCTTTTTCGCCTTGCTGGTGGTCGCCGAACACTACAAGCTCAACGCGCTGATTTTCGGCATCGGCTATGTACTGGTCATGGCGGCGCTCAAGGCGCCGCTGGTGCTGCCATTGCCGGCGATCTGGATGAACCGCTTGCAGACGTACATCGCCATTCCGCTGATACTCACCTTCGGTATCGTGCAGATCAACGTGCACAGCGCCATGGACAGCCTCGGCTGGGTGCAGCTGGCGGCCCTGCTGCTGTTGCCGATCGCCAGCAAGCTGCTGGGCAACTGGCTCGGCCTTGGCTGGGCCGGCGCCTCGTTCCAGGGCGCCAGTCGCTGGCGCGAAAGCGTATTGCTGAACATTCGCGGCTTGAGCGAAATCGTCTTTCTCAACCTGCTGCTGCAACAACAGCTCATCAGCCCGGCGCTGTACTTTGCGCTGATGCTGATGGGCCTGGTCGCGACCCTGCTGCCGGCATTGGCCGGCATGCACCGGATCCCATTGATAGCTGCCGCCCAGGCAAGGAGCCCCCATGCCAACCGTTGAAACGCAACGTCGTCAGATCGTGGTCATCGGCGCGGGTCCCTCAGGGGCCATCGCCGCCGCGCTGCTCAAGCGCAAGGGGCATGACGTACTGGTGATCGAGCGCCAGCATTTCCCGCGGTTTTCCATCGGCGAAAGCCTGTTGTCCCACTGCCTGGATTTCGTCGAGGAAGCGGGCATGCTCGACGCCGTCAATGCGGCGGGTTTCCAGTTGAAAACCGGCGCGGCGTTTGCCTGGGGCGAGCGCTACAGCACCTTCGATTTCGGCGACACCTTCACCCAGGGCAAACCCACGACTTTCCAAGTCCAGCGCGCCGATTTCGACAAACTGCTGGCTGACCAGGCAGCGCTGCAGGGCGTGGAAATCCGCTATGGCGAAACCATCGTCAGCGTCGATATCGAACAGCCCAAGCCGTTGCTCGGCGTACGGCGCGAAGACGGCAGCGAGTACCGCATCGAGGCTGACTTCATGCTCGACGCCAGCGGTTACGGCCGTGTCCTGCCGCGCCTGCTCGACCTTGAAGCACCGTCGAATTTCCCGGTGCGCCAAGCGGTGTTCACCCATGTCGAAGACCATATCGACCACCCGAACTTCGACCGCACCAAGATCCTCATCACCACCCATCCCACCCAGCGTGACGTCTGGTTCTGGACCATTCCGTTCAGCAATGGCCGCTGCTCGGTCGGTGTGGTGGCCGCGGCGGAACATTTCGAGGGCCGCAGCGACAACCTCGACGATTGTCTGCGCGGTTTCATTGCCGAGACTCCCAGCCTGGCCGGGGTACTGGACAACGCCGTGTGGGATACGCCGGCACGCACCATCGGCGGCTACTCGGCCAACGTCAAAACCCTGCACGGTCGCGGTTTCGCCTTGCTGGGCAATGCCGCGGAATTTCTCGACCCGGTGTTTTCCTCCGGCGTGACCATCGCCATGCGCTCGGCGAGCATGGCCGCAAGCGTCCTGCACCGCCAGCTGCAAGGCGAGTCCGTGGACTGGCAGCGTGAATTCGCCGAACCGCTCAAGCGCGGGGTCGATACGTTCCGCTGCTACGTCGAGGGCTGGTACGCCGGGACTTTCCAGGACGTGATCTACTACCCGGATGGCAATCCGGAAATCCGCCGCATGATCAGCTCGATCCTCGCCGGTTATGCCTGGGACGAGCGCAATCCATTCGTCGCTGAACCGAAACGCCGGCTGCGGATGTTGTCAGAACTCTGTGCAAGGGATGCGACATGAGCAACGTAGTGCGCCAGCCCGTTGAAGGGTGCGTCTGATGATTCGATGCCTGCTGCTCGGTTGCCTCCTGCTGCTGAGTGCCTGCGCCAGCCAGGCGCCGCTGCCCGAGCAGACCCCGAGCATGGCGTTGCCGCTGCAATTGCACATCCAGCGCCTGCAGGCCGAACAGCGCCAGGACTGGGTATTGGTCATCCAGCGTGAAGGCCCGGCGATACGCTGGTCGATGATGGACCTGCTGGGCATTCCCCAGGCCCGTCAGAAACTGATCGACGGCCATTGGCACGCCGATGGCCTGTTGCCGCCGAACCCGGAAGCCCGGGAGCTGTTCGCCGCACTGCTGTTTGCGCTGACCCCCAGGGATGAGCTGTCTGGCAACTACCCGGACGCGTGGCAACATGGCGCACAACGCTCGCTGCCAGAGCGCTGGGATGTCCGTTATTCACAACCATTGAGCTTCGAATTGAACCTGCCCAAAGGCCCGAAATATCAAATCACGTCCCTGAGCGGTGACACGCCATGACGGCCTACCTCAATGCCCTCGGGGTCGTCTGCGCCCTGGGCCGCGACAAGCACGAAGTCGCCCGCAACCTGTTTGCCGGCGATTGCTCCGGCATGCGCACCGAGGTCGGCTGGGTGGCGCAGAAGTCATTGCCGGTGGGCGCTGTCACTGGCGAACTCGTACCGATTCCCGCAGAGTTGGCCTGCCAACGCAGCCGCAACAATCAACTGCTGATGGAGGCCGCGCTGCAGATTCGCCACGACATCGACCAGGCCATCCAGACTTACGGCCGCGAGCGCATCGGTATCGTGCTGGGCACCAGCACTTCGGGCATCGACGAAGCCAGCCAGGGCCTGGCGCGTTACGTGCGCGAACAGCAATTCCCCGCCGACTACGACTACCAGCAACAGGAACTCGGCGCGCCGGCGAATTTTCTCGCCGACTGGCTGCAATTGAGCGGCCCGGCCTATGTGATCTCCACTGCCTGCACCTCCAGCGCACGCGCGTTGATGAGTGCCCAGCGCCTGCTCGACCTGGGCATCTGCGACGTGGTGCTGTGCGGAGGTGTCGACACCCTGTGCAAGCTGACCCTCAACGGCTTCTCGGCACTCGAAGCGGTGTCCGGGCAACGCTGCAATCCGTTTTCGGTGAACCGCAACGGCATCAATATCGGCGAAGCAGCCGTGCTGTTCCTGATGAGCAAACAGCCTGGCGACACCCAGCCGATTGCCCTGCTGGGCAGTGGCGCCAGTTCCGATGCGCACCACATTTCCGCCCCGGAACCCACCGGCCGTGGCGCCCAGCAGGCGATGCGCAAGGCGTTGAGCCGGGCCGGACTGGAGCCTGAGCAGATCGCCTACCTGAACCTGCATGGCACCGCCACCCAACACAACGACGCCATGGAAAGCCACGCGGTGGCGGCGTTGTTCCCGGCCGGCGTGCCCTGTTCTTCGAGCAAACCCATGACCGGTCATACCCTTGGCGCGGCCGGCGCGCTGGAAGCCGCGTTCTGCTGGTTGAGCCTGAGCAGCGACAACCGCGAGCACCGTCTGGCGCCGCATGTCTGGGACGGCCAGCCCGACCCGGAACTGCCGGCCCTGAAATGGGTGACTCCCGCCGATCGCCTGGCGTCCACTGGACCTCGCTACCTGATGAGCAATTCCTTCGCCTTCGGTGGCAACAACGTCAGCCTGATTATCGGAGACGCCCCATGATTGACTGGCCGCTCGCCGAACTGCTGCCCCATGCTGGCGACATGATCCTCATCGAGCAGATCCTGGCATTCGATGAAGAACAGATTCATACCCGCCTCAGGGTCAAGCCCGACGGCCTGTTCAACCTGCCCGACGGCAGCCTGCCCGCCTGGGTCGGTATCGAGCTGATGGCCCAGAGCGTCGCGGCCTTCGCCGGTTGCCATGCGCGCCAGCGCGGCGATGCCGTGGAGCTGGGCTTTTTGCTCGGTTCGCGCAAGTTCGAATGCAACGTCGACCGTTTCCCCGCCGGCACCGAGCTGACCCTGCATGGGATTCGTTCGCTGGAAGACGACAACGGCATGGGCGTGTTCGAGTGCCACATCAACGCACCCGGCATTCATGCCAGCGCCCGGCTGAACGTGTATCGCCCGCCTCAGGCGGCTCAATATCTTCATGAATCCGAAGGAGTCCAGTCATGACTGAATCCGTACTGGTCACCGGTTCCAGCCGTGGCATCGGCCGCGCCATCGCCCTGCGCCTGGCACGGGCCGGGCATGACATCGTGCTGCATTGCCGCAGTGGCCTGGCGGACGCCCAAGCCGTGCAAGGCGAGATCGAGGCCCTGGGTCGCACTGCGCGCATCCTGCAATTCGACGTGTCCGACCGCGCCGGTTGCAAGGCCAAGCTTGAAGCCGACGTCGAAACCCATGGCGCCTATTACGGCGTGGTGCTCAACGCCGGGCTGACGCGTGATGGTGCTTTTCCGGCGCTGAGCGAGGATGATTGGGATGTGGTGATGCGTACCAACCTCGACGGTTTCTACAACGTGCTGCACCCGGTGATGATGCCGATGATTCGTCGTCGCGCCGCCGGGCGGATTGTCTGCATCACGTCGGTGTCGGGCTTGATCGGCAATCGCGGCCAGGTCAACTACAGCGCCTCCAAGGCTGGCTTGATCGGCGCGGCGAAAGCATTGGCGATCGAGCTGGGCAAGCGCAAGATCACCGTCAACTGTGTCGCACCCGGCCTGATCGACACAGCCATGCTCGATGAAAACGTGCCGGTGGATGAACTGATGAAAATGATCCCCGCAGGGCGCATGGGCACCGCTGAAGAGGTGGCCGGCGCAGTGAATTTCCTGATGTCGGCGGAAGCCTCGTACATCACCCGGCAGGTTCTGGCCGTCAACGGAGGCCTGTGCTGATGAAGCGCGTCGTCGTCACCGGCATGGCCGGCATCACCTCCCTGGGCAGCGACTGGGAAACCATCGCTGGCCACTTCGCGGCCAACCGCAGCGGCATTCGTCGAATGGATGAATGGGACCGCTTCACCGAACTCAATACGCGCCTGGCCGGGCCCATCGATGACTTCAAGGTGCCGAGCCACTGGACGCGCAAACAACTGCGCAGCATGGGCCGCGTTTCACGGCTGGCCGTCGGCGCGGCGGAACAGGCGTTGGCCGACGCCGGACTGCTCGGTGACGAATCGATCAAGGACGGGCGCATGGGCGTCGCCTGCGGTTCCTCGACCGGCAGCACCGACGAGATCAAGGCATTCGGCAACATGCTGCTCAACTCGGTGGCCGAAGGCCTGAACGCCAATTCCTACGTGCGCATGATGCCGCACACCACGGCGGCCAACATCAGCATTTTCTTCGGCCTCACCGGCCGCCTGATCCCCACCTCCAGCGCTTGCACCAGCGGCAGCCAGGGCATCGGCTATGCCTACGAAGCCATCAAGTTCGGCCGCCTGCCGCTGATGCTCGCCGGCGGCGCCGAAGAACTGTGCCCGACCGAAGCCATGGTCTTCGACGCGCTCTACGCCACCAGCCTGAAAAACAGCGCCCCGCACACCACCCCACGCCCCTACGACAAAGGGCGCGACGGCCTGGTGATCGGTGAAGGCGGCGGCATGCTGGTGCTCGAAGAACTGGAACACGCCCTGGCGCGGGGTGCCCGTATCCATGCCGAACTCGTCGGCTTCGGCAGCAATGCCGACGGCCAACACACCACCCGCCCGGAGCAAGTCACCATGCGCCGGGCCATGGAGCTGGCCCTGGAAGACGCGGGCTTGAGCCCTGCCGACATCGGCTACGTCAACGGTCACGGCACGGCCACCGAACAGGGCGACATCGCCGAAACCCTCGCCACCAGCAGCCTGTTCGGCGAACACATGCCGATCAGCTCGCAAAAGAGCTTCCTCGGCCACACCCTTGGCGCCTGTGGTGCGCTGGAGTCCTGGTTCAGCATCGAAATGATGAACCGCGATCTGTATGCACACACACTGAACCTTGATGAGGTCGACCCGCACTGCGGCAAGCTGGACTACCTGCGTGGCGAGTTTCGGCAGATGAGCAACCAGTATGTGATGAACAATAATTTTGCGTTTGGCGGGGTGAATACTTCGTTGATTTTCAAGCGCTGGGCGTAAGCAAAATCAAAAGATCGCAGCCTGCGGCAGCTCCTACAGGGAATGGTGTACACCTGTAGGAGCTGCCG
>NZ_JAXDEO010000129.1:0-4127 GCF_035064975.1 Pseudomonas sp. YuFO20 | reverse complement strand
CCCTGCAGACTCTTCGATTCTAGCGTAATCATTACTGGGAAATCGTCAAATGCGAGGAAGAAGTACTCGTTGTCTATTAGCACCTCCCAAATACGCACATCAGCTCCGTCAGACTTGCTGATGATCGCCCCCCCAAGTAGTCCAAGAATAAACTCTGCATAATCAGGAAAACATACCCAATCGACACTCGATGTCAGGTTCAGACACGATCGGCCGGAGTGCATTTTTTCAATAGTCAGCTCACTTGGCATTATTTTGTTTTTCATCAGAATATATCTCCACCACCAGCTCTGGTTGCGCTTTCGATGATTTGTTCGAAAGATTTTCCTTTGCTAATCAGTGTTTCAAATGTTGGGCCAATTTTATAGACGAGGCTGCTGCAGCTTACTACCAGAGCCTGCAGTTCATGCCCTCCAAGGACAACCCACTTCGCCTTGTTTTGTCTGCGTCGACGATAATCCAAGGGATGCGCGAGCAGGAGGCCCGGCATGGCTGAGTTTTGTTCGAGTACTTCACTAGCGCTTCGGCGAACGTTGATGTGAGATACAGGCCTTGAAGAGCTCTTTTAGGAGCCCAGCGCTCTAACTCGCGGCTTGCGCCAACCACTGTCGCAATACTGTAATAATTCAGTCATAGAATTGACACGACTTCTTACAGTTTCCCTCAGTCGGCCTCTGGCCTTTTCATGGATGAGCAAGTCCCATGCGTCGTGTCGTATTCAATCAGAAAGGCGGTGTCGGAAAATCCAGCATTGCCTGCAACCTCGCCGCCGTCAGTGCTGCCGAAGGTTACCGGACGCTGCTGGTTGATCTCGATCCCCAGGCTAATTCGACCCACTATCTCACCGGGCTGATGAACGAGAACATTCCTGCGGGGATCGCCGATTTTTTCAAGCAGACCTTGTCCAGCGGGTTCGAGGGCAGGAAGAATCGCGTGAACATCACCCGCACGCCTTACGCCAATCTCGACCTGGTGACGGCCAGTGCCGAGCTGTCCGAGCTGCAGTCAAAACTGGAGAGCAAGTTCAAGATCAACAAGCTGCGCAAGTTGCTGGTCGCACTGTCCGAGGACTACGAGCGCATCTACATCGACACACCGCCGTCACTGAATTTCTACACTTTCAGTGCGCTGGTGGCGGCGGACCGGTTGCTGATTCCGTTCGATTGCGACAGGTTTTCTCGCCAGGCGTTGTATCGTGTCATCGCCCAGGTGGAAGAGTTGCGTCTTGACCACAATGAATCACTGACAGTGGAAGGGGTGGTGGTCAACCAGTTCACCGGTCACACCGGCTTGCACCAGATGCTGGTGGATGAGCTGATGGCCGAAGGTTTGCCGGTGCTGCCGGTTTACCTGAGCAGCTCGGTGAAGATGCGCGAGTCTCACGAGGTGTCGGTGCCCCTCGTGCATTTCGCCCCTCGGCATAAGCTGTCGCTGGAGTTTGCCAACTTGCTGGATGCCCTGGAACGAGCTGCTTAGGGGGCTCTGAGATCAAGGGTTTGCGGACTGAAGCTAATGCAAACCCTTGTGTGTTTCGGCTTCGTCTATTGCTCTCCTTTGCGTCGTTACTCCTGTTTGTGATCAGCGTTCAAGTCTGCCTTGCGTCGATCGCTGCCGTTGGGATTGCCGACATCGATCAGTCTTCTTTCCAGCAGAATGGCTTGCAGGGCCTCGCGGTCCGACGGGGTCATTTGATGTTCTCGCTCCTTGAGTTCAAGCAGGATCGGGCTGGACCACTGGCGATAGGTTTGTTCGGCATTACGAGTGGATGACATCGCTTCCTCCATGGGCTGACTTCTGCCAATCAAGACGCCTTGGTTCGATACGCAAAGTGACCCTAGCCGAGGAAGGCCATTGTTGCCAATGCCTCACATCGGACGGTTCCAGGCACCCGTCGCCGCAGTGCGCCGGACGTAGTCGCTGAAGTCCCGCGCCGGACACAGGGTCCGGTCTATTGAAAGAGCTGAGGTGAGCGTCCGGGCCGGGTCAGCGCCGCGACGGGGGCAATGTCTTTTACGTCGACAAAAAAGGCTTCGGGGTCGGGCCGACGGGCAAAGGTCCTCGGGCTGGTGTGCCATTGACCACTAAGGATCGGAGTCGACAGGGTCGACACCAATCCTGTTGCCTTTAGACAAATCCCTGCCCATGAAAACCCCGCGGCAGCCGTTGCAGGCCTGTCATGGCGGACAGTCGCTCGATCCAGTCCTGGCGCCAGTCTATGAGCACATGAGGGGTTCTTGCCTTGCGTGCGGCGCGGCGGGCGGCGTTGCGCTCGCTCTTGCGCGCCTCTTTGTAAGCGTCGGTGTTGCGACAGCTTCTGCATTTGACCCGATTCAGTTCCCGGGTTGAGGTGAGGTTGTCGCCTGTGTGACCGCAGGCGAGGTGCCCGCTGACTTTGAAGTGGGTAACCATCTGAACGCCTCCTTCGTGGCGAGGTGATCATTGGACAACCCAGGCTTGCTGACGTTCGCCGCTTGAGGGCGTAAAAAATCCCAGCGCCGGGCTGGGTTGGGGGCCAGAATCGCAGAGACACACACACGCGGTGACGATAGTGTCGCCGGTCATGTGTCCCGCGTCAGGTCGTGTCTGTGCAGCGGTATCCGAATCGCAATTATCTGAACCGTGGCAGCGGCGGATCGACTGGCCGCAGCGCCGACAGGGTGTTGCGGATCAGCGGCGTATCCTTTTCGATATCGTTCAGCCGGTCACGGATCCTGAGCGCAGTCGGGTGTCCGCCTTGATGATCGACCCAGTCGGCGATTTCCTTGCACGCGGCAGCCAGGCGAACCTGACGGGAGTCGAGCAGGGTGAGCAGGGTGGTGATGGACTCTTTTTCGGACATGGGGAACACCTCCGTTAAGAAACCTGAAGAGTGGCAGTAAAAAGCCCGCCGCCAGCGAGCTTCCACCGATGAGGCGCTGATCCTTCAGCACTGTCTCAGTATAGACCCGTAACCGCTTGGCGAATGCTCGTCAGCCTTGCCGGGCCGTCATTTGTGATCGGGCGTTGAGCTCTCGACATACGTATTGGGCATCGCGTTCAAGATCGTAGCCGTCGCCGATGAAGCCATTGGTGCGAGTATCGGCGATGCGGTACCAGACGGCGGCGTCAGCGGGTTGATGCACGGTTTCTCCAGCCCGGCGTCCATGGATGATGATCTTGTTGCAGCGCTTGACGACAAAAATGTCTTCCATGGCTTCACCGCAGCTGATTCGTGTACAGATCTACTATAGAAGCCATTTGCAATCGTGCAAAAAATAGGCAGGTCAGTTCGTCGGTTCAGACGCCATTTTCTCAAGCAGCATCGCCAGCGCGACTTCCTCGGCCCGTAGGCCTTTGCGCACCCTCGGCCTTGGCAATTGCGCCAGGGCGCCCAGGGGAAAACCCTCGAGCACCGCCGGGTGGATGTAGCACTTGCGGCAGACTGCCGGGGTGTTGCCCAACTGCCGGGCGACGTCCTTGACCATCGCCACCACATGCTGCTTGGCCTGTGATTCGGGTTGCCACTCAAGCTCACGCAACACCGACAGGGCCAGGGCGCTGCCGGCCCAGGTACGGTAATCCTTGGCGGTGAAGTCGGCGCCGGTCAGGTCTTGCAGGTAGGCGTTGACGTCGGCGGAAGTGATCGTGTGTCGCTCGCCGTTTTCATCGAGGTACTGGAACAGGTTTTGCCCGGGAATCTCCTGGCAGCGCTTGACGATCCGCGCCAGTCGCCGGTCCTTCACGGTAATTTGATGTTCGATGCCACTCTTGCCGCGAAACTGGAACAGGATCGCACTGCCGTTGACCTCCACATGCCGGTCGCGCAGGGTGGTCAGGCCATAGGAGCGGTTGTCCCGGGCGTACTGGGCATTGCCGACACGGATCAGCGTCGCGTCGAGCAGGGTGATGACCGTGGCCATGACCTTGTCGCGACTGAAACCCGGCGCCGCCAGCAAGGCTTCCAGTTGTTTGCGCAACTTCGGCAGGGCCAGGCCGAAATCCCGCAGGCGTGAATATTTGTAACAGCGCATGAGGAACAGCATCGGTCCTGGCCGTCAGGAACACTGCCGTGCCTTGCACACGATGGGGAGGTTGCGAACGGATGCTGTCGATGAATAGCGGGAGCGGCAGTGCGGTTTCATCCAAGC
>NZ_JAXDEO010000128.1:0-4134 GCF_035064975.1 Pseudomonas sp. YuFO20 | reverse complement strand
ACGGCCAGTTGCACAGCCGCGACACCGGCCAGTTGATCGACAGCGAAGAATTCCGCTACGACGCTGCGGCGAACCGGTTGAACTTCAACACCAGCCAGTTTGACCACGTCAAGGACAACCGCCTGAAACGCTGGCGGGATCAGGAATATGCCTACGATGCGTGGGGCAACCTGATTGAGAAACGCAGTGGGATGGGCACGCTGCAGACGTTTGTATATGACTGTGAAAATCGGTTGGTGCGGGCTGAGAAGTTGGTGAATGGCAGGCTGGAGAGTACCGGTGCGTATCGGTATGACAGCCTGGGGCGACGGGTTGGCAAGGTTTCAGAGGTCAACGGCAAGACCGAGCAGAAGCACTTTTTGTGGCAAGGCCTGCGGATGTTGCGTGAAGAGCGACCGGGGCAGAGCAGTCTGTATATCTATGAGCCGGGGAGTTATGCGCCATTGGCTCGGGTGGATCAGGCGGAAGGTGAGGAGCAGGAGCTTTACTACTTCCATACCGACCAGATTGGTACGCCGTTGGAGATGACTGACCGTGAAGGGCAGATTGTCTGGCAGGCGACGTACAAGGCGTGGGGGGCGGTTGAAAAGTTGGTGGTCAATGACGTCGAGCAGAATCTGCGCTTTCAGGGGCAGTATTTTGATGACGAGACGGGGCTGCACTACAACACGTTTCGGTATTACGATCCGGAGGTGGGGCGGTTTGTTACGCAGGATCCGATTGGGTTGTTGGGCGGAGGAAACCTTTATCACTACGTTCCTAACTCAATGGGCTGGATTGACCCGCAAGGCTTATCAAGTGCTGAATTGCGTGTAGAGCTAGGGATGCGCACTGGAGATATGCATGCTGCTCACCATATCATTCCAGAAGAGGTAATGAAGAAATACCCGCAAATGTTTGATAAAGCGAAATCGATAGGATTTATGCCTGATGGTGCCTCAAACGGTATCGAACTGCCACGAACAAAAGATCTGGCAAAAACACTCGATCTCCCTGGGCACTGGAGTAATCACGTAGATTACAGTGCCCTGGTTGAAAGCGATGTGAGTAAGCTCAATACTGCATTTAGAGCTGGCCGATTGTCGGATATGGACCTGGCGTTGGGGTTGAAATCTATCCAGAATAAATGGCGTACTAATATTCTAGCAAAAAATGTCCCTATTAATGCGAAGGGGCGACTATGCTAAGTGCTATGGAGAAAATCATGTTTACGATTGCCTATAAAGGTGGTGAAAGCGGTTGTCCGGAAGGAGGGGTTTACGGAGAATTGGTTGGGTATAATTGGAACTCAAATAATTTTGAGGATGATAAATTTCCACCTGAAGGCGCGATTCTAGATTTTTACGCACAACATAAAACTGTAGTGACGGACTTCTTTTATTTTGGTAGTGAGTTTATTTGTTCCGGTGATTTTCTTGCATTGATTAAATCATCTAATTGTGGTGTTGTGGATGTCAGGGAGATTCGACTCCATCAGGAGAGTAAAGTCTCCCCGATTTCATTAAAAAAATACTTTTTGGTGCGTAGTAGAGAAATTCATAAGATTTTGGATATGGAAAAATCTAAATACGAGTTACGGCTTGATCCGGTTACTAAAGATCCAGAAGAGGATGTGTTTCATCCAGGTAGAGTGATTTTTGACACTATATCCGATTTTAGTATAAAAAAAGACATTTGTGATTTGGATTTTTTTATTTCTTCTGAGATGCTGAGAGAAGAATATGTTTTTTCAGTCGAACTTGGAGAGAGAATTATTAGGCTTGAAATGAAAGGTGTGATGCTAATACCATCGTCTGAGTTAGTGTACGATGCGAAATTAGATTTTTAGTGTTGGGCGGTTTTTATGGTGGTGATTAAATTTTGAGAGCGTGCCTCTGAAGGCTGTTTGTGAAGGTGGTTGGTTCTTAATTAGTTGCGGTGTTCTTTAATAAGTTGGTTTTCGGAAGGGGTGAGATAATAACTCGGCCTCTAATGTTTACGCTGTTATTGCGAACAATAAAGCACGCAGCACACGGATCGCCGACCCGCTCGGGCGCACGATCAAATACCGCTATCACCACCTGACCCCGCTGATAACACAGGTGGACTACCCGGACGGCAGCACCTGGCAAGCCCGCTACGACGACATGGGCAACCTCATCGCCGAAGTAGACGCCCTCGGTCATGTCACCGAATATCTCAACGGCGACGACGGCCTGCCACACACCATCATCGATGCAACCGGCAAGTCCAAATACCTGTGGTGGAACTCCCTGGCCCAGGTCGAGCGCTTCCAGGATTGCTCGGGTAAAAACACCTCCTACCGCTTCGACGAGCGCCACCATCTGGTCGCCGTCACCGACGCGCTGGGCCAGACCACCACGCTGGAGCGCAAGCCGGACGGCGAAGTGCTGCGCATCCATCATCCGGACGGCAGCGCCGAGTCGTTCACCTACAATGCCCTCGGCCAGGTGCTGACGCACACCGACGGCAAGGGCCAGACCACCCGGCTGCTGCGCACCGCCCGTGGGCTGCCGAGCAGTCGCCAGGACGCCAAGGGCCAGCGCATCCGCTACGAATACGACCCGGCCATTCGCCTGACCGCGCTGATCAACGAAAACAACGCGGCGTACCAGTTCGCCTACGATGCGTGCGACCGGCTGATCGAAGAAAAACGCATCGACAACCTGACCCGGCACTTCAGCTACAACCTCGGTGGGCATCTGACCCAGGTCGACGAAACCGGCTATGGCGAACGCGGCGAGCGGCCACAACGGCGCACCGAATTCGAGCGCGACAGCATTGGTCGGCTAATGGCCAAGCTCAATGCCGATGCCCGTCAGGATTATGTGTATGACGACGGCGATCGCTTGCTGTCGATCCAGCGCCTGCCCACCGCGCAGGGCAAGCAGATGGGTGTCAGTGATGAAACCCTCGAATTTTCCTACGACCTGCTTGGTCGCCTGATCCAGGAGACCACGGCGCAAGGCGCCTTGTCCTACGAATACGACCCACTGAGCAACCTCACCACCCTGACGTTGCCCACCGGCCAACACCTCAATCACCTGTACTACGGCAGCGGCCACCTGCACCAACTCAACCTCGACGGCCAGCTCATCAGCGACATAGAGCGCGACGACCTGCACCGCGAAGTCCTGCGCACCCAGGGCACGCTCACCAGCTGCTTCGGCTACGACGCCATGGGCCGCAAGAGCTGGCAGTTCGCCTCGCGCCTGCCGGCGGAAAAACTCTCGCGCCTGCACAACCCCGGCATCCAGCCTGACCTGCTGGTCGAGCACGCCTACAACCCGATCCACCGCCGCCACCAGTACGACCCGGCCGGCGAGTTGACCCGTACCCTCGACAAACTGCGCGGCGAGATCAAGTACGAGTACGAAGCCAACGGCCAGTTGCACAGCCGCGACACCGGCCAGTTGATCGACAGCGAAGAATTCCGCTACGACGCTGCGGCGAACCGGTTGAACTTCAACACCAGCCAGTTTGACCACGTCAAAGACAACCGCCTGAAGCGCTGGCGGGACCAGGAATATGCCTACGATGCCTGGGGCAACCTGATTGAAAAACGCAGCGGCACGGGCACGCTGCAGACGTTTGGTTATGACTGTGAAAATCGCTTGGTGCGGGCTGAGACGTTGGTTAATGGCAAGCTGGAAAGTACCGGTTCGTATCGGTACGACAGTTTGGGGCGACGGGTTGCCAAGGTTTCAGAGGTCAACGGCAAGACCGAGCATAAGCACTTTTTGTGGCAAGGCCTGCGGATGTTGCGGGAGGAGCGTCCGGGGCAGAGCAGTTTGTATCTGTATGAGCCGGGGAGTTATGCGCCGTTGGCCCGGGTGGATCAGGCAGAGGGTGAAGAGCAGAAGCTTTACTACTTCCATACTGATCAGATTGGTACGCCGTTGGAGATGACTGACGCGCACGGGAGCATTGTCTGGCAGGCGACGTACAAGGCGTGGGGTTCGGTTGAAAGGCTGGCGGTCAATGATGTCGAGCAGAACCTGCGGTTTCAGGGGCAGTATTTTGATGACGAGACGGGGCTGCACTACAACACGTTTCGGTATTACGATCCGGAGGTGGGGCGGTTTGTTACGCAGGATCCGATTGGGTTGATTGGCGGGGAAAACCTGTATCAAT
>NZ_JAXDEO010000127.1:0-4400 GCF_035064975.1 Pseudomonas sp. YuFO20 | reverse complement strand
AAGTCTGCGGCCTCACCGTGCACTTCCTGCCCTGCGAAGAACTGCAAGTCACCACCTCCTGCTACGCCTACGGCAGTCCCGAGTACCCGATCAAGACCCCACTGCAATTGCCGGAGCCCCAGTCATGTCCGAAGTGAAACACGCTTCTATGTGGTACCCGCCAGCGTTTCCGGTCGAGGGACGTTTGCCTCGTAACGTCGCGCAGATCCATCAAAATAATCGGCGCCAGTGTCAGCTGGAGTTGGATTACCACGATGCCTTGTGCGTGGCGGCCGTGCGCCGGCTGATGCCGCCTTGTTGCAAGACCTTGCACATCAGCCTGTTCTTCGACGGCACCGGCAATAACCTCAATAACGACCTCTACCTGTCGGATCCCCGGCACCCTACCAACATTGCCCGGATGTTCCGCGCCAGCATTGGCGACGGCCATGCCGGCGGCACCGCCCACAGCACCGAGGCCAAGGGTTTGACCGATGCGGCAGGGACCGGCAATGGCCAGTACTTCAAGTACTACATGCCCGGTGTGGGCACGCCGTTTACCGAAGTCGGTGACCTCGACTACAGCCTTCTGGGACTGGGGGGAGCCTGGTACGGCGAGGAACGGATCAACTGGGGCCTGTTGATGATCCTCGATGCCGTGCGCCGCACACTGGGGCTGCCACGGCTGGACAACGCGGCCCTGCTCAACGCGGTCAAGGCCATGGGGACTTGGGCGGGTGTGGAGTCGATGGACGGTTATGCCACCCGCAGCCGCGAACTCAACAGACAGCTTTGGGCCATTGAGAAACCGCTGCGCATCGCCTTGACCCAACCGCAACCCGGCCAGGTCAAGCTACTGGGCATCAAGTTGTACGTCTATGGTTTTTCCCGTGGCGCATCGGCGGCGCGGGCGTTTGTCAGCTGGTTGAACCAGCTGTTGACCCGGTCCGAGCCGGTCTTGGCGTTACGACTGTCCGACTTGCGACTGCCCATCAGCGTCGAGTACCTGGGGCTGCTGGACACCGTGGCCTCGGTCGGTCTGGCCGATATCGTACCAGGGGCCAACGGCCATATGAGTTGGGCCGATGGCAACCAGGAACTGCCAGCCAGCACTCTGGTTAAGCGTTGCCTGCACATCGTTGCCAGTCATGAGCAACGGTTGTCCTTTCCGCTGGAGTCCATTCGCCGGGAGAAGGGGGGTTATCCGGCGAATAGTGTGGAGGTGATTTATCCGGGCGTGCATTCGGATCAGGGTGGGGGGTATCCGCCCGGAGATCAGGGTAAGGCTATTGGGGAGAATGACGGTTTACTGCTTTCGCAGATCGCGTTGAATGACCTTTATGCCGATGCTTACGCTCATGGTGCTCCGCTGAAGGTTCCGAAGTCCTCCTTGCCAATCGAGTTGCAGCGTGATCTGTGGCGAGTGATGGAAACCGATGTGGAGAGATCGTTTGCCATCGCACCAACCTTGGTCAACCGCTTCAACGCATGGCGTCAGCTAACCCTGGACCAGCCTCCCGTACAACAACCGCTGTCCGCCGAACAGATCGAGAACTACCGGCCACTATCCGCCAACACTAGTTTGGAGCAAACCCTACGCGAGCAGATGAGCTGGATCACCGCCTGGCGCATCGACCGCTATGCCTTCGCCAGCCTCAAGCACACCCCTTTCTATCTTCAGGCGAGCGACCGCGAAGCCGACAAAGGGGTCAAAGCGCGCGCCGAAGAACAGCGCGACCAGAATCAGGCAGAGGTCGTAAAACGCCGCAAGCAGCAGCGGGCTCGCGAGTTTCTCAGCCGCGAACCGAACATGCCGCTGGAGCCCGGGGTCAAGGATTTCGATGCCGACATGGCACAAACCCAGTTGCGCGAAGCGGCCGAAGAGTTCGGCAAGGCCTACCGCGGCGCCGATCGTTTTCCACAGGCCTTGAAGTTCGCCGGGCCGATGGGCATGGCATCGTCGGTTCTTTATCAGAAACTGATCGCCGAGGTGCAATTCGAGCGACAGCGAATGAAAGCTTCGGGGCAGGCGCGTGTCAGTCGGTTATTCCCGCCGCCGCTGCGCGAAATCAATCATCAAAATGAAACCCGCCGTGGCAATGTCGACGAAAGCCGCAACGCAACGCATCCCGAAGGGCTGTTGCGCGCTCTGTTCGACGATCAGGTCCACGATTCCCGCGCCTGGTTTATGTACACACTTAGACGTGAGCCGTTCGGCAGCTACTTCGGCGAACGCATGGTGTTTTTCGGCGAGGCCGGCCGTCGCGACCTGGCGCTGTATGGCGAGAACGGTGAAGTGCTGGCGCGCACCAACTCGAATGCCGGACCTGACGGTGCCGCGCAACCGCTGGACGCAAAGCACCTGGTCCAGGCCATGCAAGACATCGATGCGCTGTGGGAAGCGTTCCATGCCCAGGCTGGTGAGGTGAAAAATGCATCGGCCTGAACCTGTTTTTCGACGCGTAGCGCAGGACCGCAGGCCCGAGCTCAAAGCCCGTCCATTGCGCGAACGGGCCGTTATCGTCGGCATTCTGGTTGGCAGCCTGCTTGTTCAAGACGCCCAGGCCAACACTCTCCAAGCCATCAATCACACTCACTGGGCAATCAATCATTTCAGTGTCGATGGCCGTTCGGGGATCGACATTATCGGACCTTACCAGGGTGGTGGTGGAGGCTGCTGCTATGTAGCGCCGGCACGTTGGCAACCGGGGATGACGGCGCGTGTGGATTGGGAGACGGGTGTGGCTTACGCCGATAACTTTCCAGGTTATGCCGACTGGCCGAAATATTTGGCATGGGAAAGACAGATCGCCACACAAAATCGCCAACACAGCACAGTCGTACCAGTCCCTGACTACACCGGCCAAAAAGTCTGCGGCCTCACCGTGCACTTCCTGCCCTGCGAAGAACTGCAAGTCACCACCTCCTGCTACGCCTACGGCAGTCCCGAGTACCCGATCAAGACCCCACTGCAATTGCCGGAGCCCCCGTCATGTCCGAAGTAAAACACGCTTCGCTTTGGTACCCACCCGCGTTTCCGGTCGAGGGCCGTTTGCCTCGCAACGTCACGCAGGTCGATCAAAATAACCGGCGCCAGTGTCAGCTGGAGGCGGATTACCACGATGCCTTGTGCGTGGCGGCCGGGCGCCGGCTGATGCCGCCTTGCTGCAAGACCTTGCACGTCAGCCTGTTCTTCGAGAGCGACCTCGAAGCCGACAAAGGGGTCAAAGCGCGCGCCGAAGAACAGCGCGACCAGAGTCAAGCAGCGATCGTAAAACGCCGCAAGCAGCAGCGGGCTCGAGAGTTTCTCAGACGCGAACCGAACATGCCGCTGGAGCCTGGGGTCAAGGATTTCGATGCCGACATGGCACAAACCCAGTTGCGCGAGTTCGGTAAGGCCTACCGCGGCGTCGATCGCTTTTCACAGGTCTTGAAGTTCGCCGGGCCGATGGGCATGGCATCGTCGGTTCTTTATCAGAAACTGACCGCCGAGGTGCAATTCGAGCGACAGCGAATGAAAGCTTCGGGGCAGGCGCGTGTCAGTCGGTTATTCCCGCCGCCGTTGCGCGAAATCAATCATCAAAATGAAACCCGGCGCGGCAATGTCGACGAAAGCCGCAACGCCACGCAACCTGAAGGGCTATTGCGCGCACTGTTCGACGATCAGGTCCACGACTCACGCGCCTGGTTCTTGTACACACGGGGACGTGAGTGGTTCGGCAGCTACTTCGGCGAACGCATGGTGTTTTTCGGCGAGGCCGGCCGTCGCGACCTCGCGCTGTATGGCGAGAACGGTGAAATGCTGGCGCGCACCAACCCGAATGCCCGGCCTGCCGGCGCCGCGCAACCTGTGGTGCTGGACGCCGAACAGCTGGCCAAGGCCATGCAAGACATTGATGCGCTGTGGGAAGCGTTTTATGCCCAGGCTGGTGAGGTGAAAAATGCATCGGCCTGAACCTGTTTTTCGACGCGTAGCGCAGGACCGCAGGCCCGAGCTCAAAGCCAGCCCTTGGCGCGAACGGGCCGTTGTCGTCGGCATTCTGGTTGGCAGCCTGCTTGTTCAAGACGCCCAGGCCAGCACTCTTGAAGCCATCAATCACACTCACTGGGCAATCAACCATTTCAGTGTCGATGGCCGTTCGGGCATCGACATCATCGGGCCTTATCAGGGAGGCGGGGGCGGTTGTTGCTATATCGCGCCGGCACGTTGGCAGCCGGGTACCACGGTGCGTATCGATTGGGAAACTGGCGTGGCTTACTCGGATGACTTTCCTGGCTTTGCCAATAGGCCCAAATATTTGGCTTGGAAAAAAAAGGTGAATGCTCAAAAACGCCAACACAGCAAAGTCGTCCCAATCCCTGACTACACCGGCCAAAAAGTCTGCGGCCTCACCGTGCACTTCCTGCCCTGCGAAGAACTG
>NZ_JAXDEO010000126.1:0-4465 GCF_035064975.1 Pseudomonas sp. YuFO20 | reverse complement strand
CCTGTAGGAGCTGGCTTGCCAGCGAAGAGGCCCGAAAGACCAGCGCAATACCCAAGACCGCCTTCGCCGGCAAGCCGGGCTCCTACAATGTTTTGTGTTAGACATGAATCCGTGGTTGTCTTCGGACCTGTAGGAGCTGGCTTGCCAGCGAAGAGGCCCGAAAGACCAGCGCAAAACTCAAGACCGCCTTCGCCGGCAAGCCGGGCTCCTACAATGTTTTGTGTTGGGCATAAATCCGTGGATGTCTTCGGACCTGTAGGAGCTGGCTTGCCAGCGAAGAGGCCCGAAAAACCAGCGCAATACTCAAGGCCCCCTTCGCCGGCAAGCCGGGCTCCTACAATGTTTTGTGTTAGACATGAATCCGTGGTTTTCCACGGACCTGTAGGAGCTGGCTTGCCAGCGAAGAGGCCCAAGAGACCAGCGCAATACCCAAGACCGCCTTCGCCGGCAAGCCGGGCTCCTACAATGTTTTGTGTTAGACATGAATCCGTGGTTGTCTTCGGACCTGACCTGCCGAAGGCTGCGATCTTTTGATCTTGATCCCCAACCTTGCCCCAACCTCTACCCAATGCTAAACCTTGTACAAGAAGGTTTACCAATGACAAGGAAGCCATGATATGTCTGTCGTTACAGAAATCTCCCCGGACGGGAAAAAGCTGACGATATCGATCAAGGGACGATTCGATTTCGCCAAGCATCAGGAATTTCGAAAATCCTACGAACAGCAGATCCTCTCAAAGGTCGTGGTCGATCTGAAAGAAGCCACCTACCTCGACAGCTCCGCCCTGGGCATGCTGCTGCTGTTGCGTGACCATGCCGGTGGCGACGATTCCGACATTCGCGTGGTCAACAGCAGTTCCGATGTGAGGAAAATCCTCGCCATTTCCAACTTCGACAAGCTGTTCGACATCAGTTGACCACCGTGCAGGTGGTACTCGAACCGCTGACGATCCTGATCGCCGAGGACAGCGCGGCCGACCGCATGCTGTTGTCGAGCATCGTCCGCCGCCAGGGGCATCAAGTGCTGACGGCCGCCAACGGCGCCGAAGCGGTCGAGGTGTTTCGCCAGCAACGCCCGCAACTGGTGTTGATGGACGCGATGATGCCGGTGATGGATGGCTTCGAGGCGGCGACGCAGATCAAGGAACTGGCCGGGGAAACCCTGGTGCCCATCATCTTCCTCACCTCGCTGTCGGAAAGCCAGGCGTTGGCGCGCTGCCTGGAGGTGGGGGGTGACGATTTTCTGGCAAAACCCTACAACCAGGTGATCCTCGCCGCCAAGATCAAGGCGATGGACCGCTTGCGGCGTCTGCAGGCCACCGTCTTGCAGCAGCGCGACCAGATCGCCAGGCACCACGAATATCTGCTTAACGAGCAGCGGGTGGCCAAGGCGGTGTTTGACAAGGTGGCCCATTCCGGCTGCCTGAATGCCGCCAATATCCGCTACCTGCAATCGCCCTATGCATTGTTCAACGGCGACCTGCTGTTGGCCGCGTTCACCCCGGCAGGGGACATGCATGTCTTGCTCGGCGATTTCACCGGCCATGGCCTGCCTGCTGCCGTTGGCGCCATGCCCCTGGCCGAAGTCTTCTACGGCATGACCGCCAAGGGTTACGGCCTCGCCGAAACCCTGCGCGAGATGAATGCCAAGCTCAAGCGCATCCTGCCGGTGGACATGTTCTGTTGCGCGACGATGCTGTGCCTGGGTTTCCAGAGCCGCTCGCTGGAGGTCTGGAACGGCGGCATGCCGGACGGCTACCTGCACAGCATTGCCAGCGGGGCGCGTACGCCACTGACGGCGCGGCATTTACCGCTGGGTGTACTGAGCCCGCAAACCTTCGATGATCGGACCGAAGTGTTCCCGATGGCCATGGGTGACCGGGTGTTCCTGATGTCCGACGGGGTGATCGACACCTGCGATGCCGATGATCAGCTGTTTGGTGAGCAGCGTTTGCTGCAGGTATTCGCCGCCAATCGTCAGCCCGACACCTTGTTCGAGGACATCGAGCAGGCGCTTCGGGACTTTCAAGGGATAACGCGCGACGATGTCAGCATGGTCGAGGTCATCCTGGCGCCACCCGTGCATGCGAGTCCGCCGGTGCCGGTCTATTCCGACAGCGGCCAGTCCTGTCCCCTGGACTGGTCGGCCAGTTTCGAATTTCGCGCCGCGACCCTCAAGCGCTTCAACCCGTTGCCCTATCTGTTGCAATTGCTCCAGGAAGTGCACGGCCTGCGGGCGCAGAGCGGGGCGCTGTACAGTGTGCTGGCGGAGCTGTACTCCAATGCCCTGGAGCACGGGGTATTGGGCCTGGACTCCAGCCTCAAGCGCGATGTGTCGGGTTTTACCCGCTATTATCTACAACGCAATGCACGCCTGGACGAGCTGCAGGACGGTTATGTGCGGGTGCATTTGCAAGTTACGCCAAAGGGCGAGGGTGGTTGCCTGGCGATTCGCGTCGAGGACAGCGGCAAGGGCTTCGATGTCGGGCGGGTGCTGGAGCGCCCGGTCGATCCTGTCCGTCTGTCCGGGCGCGGCATCAGTCTGATCCGTCAGCTGGGTCAAAATGCAAGCTGGTCCGACGACGGTCGCAGTGCGCGCGTGGAGTTTTACTGGAAGGCTCTGGCATAATCCGAAGATTCTTGATCAAGGAGCGAACAAGTGACTGACGAACATCTGGACCTGGACGCGCTGAGCGCGTTGCGCGAGGTCATGGAGGACGAGTATCCGAAATTGCTGGATACCTTTCTCAGCGATTCCGAAGAGCGCCTTGGATTGTTGCGCAAGGCGCAGCAGGGCGCGCAACTGATAGAAGAGGCGCACAGCTTCAAAGGCAGCAGCCTCAATATGGGGGCCGTCAGGCTCGCCGAGCTGTGTGGCCAGCTTGAAAAGAGCGCCAACAGCCTGTCTTCCCTGGATATCAGTGAACTGATCGCCAAAATCGATGGTGAGTTCGCCTTTGTGCGACCTCTTTACCAGGCTGAGCGGCAACGGTCCCTGGCGGAAAACTGAGGCCCAGGACGCTTTTCGTCGGCCTCGAGCGAAACTGGCTCGCCCCTTGCAATCAATTCTTCAACTGTACCTACGATCCCAGTGCAGCGGAGACCGTTAAATGCCCCTTACGCCCCAATCACTGCTGCTGGCCGCTACTCAGGCCAAGAGCAAGACCGTCTCCGCCCCTGCCGCCACAGTGGCCGCCGAGCCCATGGACAAGGCCTCCAGCTTCTCTCAGGTGTATGCCAGGCAGGCTCGGAACACGTCCGTAGCCGCTGAAGCACCTGCGAAACCAGCGCGTGACAAGGTCGAAGATAGCGTCGGTCAAAAGGATGATAACGCTGCCGCCGAGAAGCCCGCCGTTGCCGATAGCGGCAAAGGCTTGCCCGCCGATAAACCGGCGCAAGCCGGCGACAAGCAGGCCGACGCCGATTCGACGGATGCCGGACAGGCGCCGGTCGCCGATGCTGCGCCTGTCGACCCTGCCTCGGTGCCTGTGGTCGCGGTGCCTGCTCCGCCTGTCGTGGCTGATCCCGTCGAAGCGACGCTGACAGCGGTCGTCCCGCCAGCAGTCCCCGCCATCGACACCGGTTTCGATCCCGAAGCCGACCCGCTCGACGCCTTGCCAGCCCTGCGCATGGCCATGGAGCAGAGCGGGCATGTCTCGGCCTCGAGCCAGGCAGCCAAGTCGGCACCGACCCAGGCCGACGGCGAGCCGACCGCGGCGCAGACCTTTGCCGCCGGCATGGCGAACATGCTCGATGTGCAGGCCGACCAGGACAGCACCAGCCAGGGTGGCGAAAAAGCCTTCAGTGGCCTGATCGATGCGGGCCTCAAGGACCTCACGTCGGCCAGCAGCGATACCCGGGTCGACGATTTCGCCAACCGCCTGGCGGCACTGACCCAGGCGGCCACGCCGAAAACCGCCAACGCCGTGCCGGTCAACCAGCCCATCGCGATGCATCAGAGCGGCTGGACCGAGGAAGTGGTAAACCGGGTCATGTACCTGTCCAGCGCCAACCTCAAGGCGGCCGACATCCAGTTGCAGCCGGCCGAACTCGGCCGCCTCGACATTCGGGTGAACATGGTGCCCGACCAGCAGACCCAGGTGACCTTCATGAGCGCCCATCCGGGCGTGCGGGAAGCGCTGGACGGCCAGATGCATCGCTTGCGCGACATGTTCGCCCAGCAGGGCATGGGCCAGGTGGACGTCAATGTGTCCGACCAGTCCCGCGGTTCGCAGGATCAGGGGCAGCAACAGCAGGCGCAGAGCGGGCGTGCCAGTGCTGGCGGTGGACGCCTGGATGCCATGGATGACGAGATCGCGCCGAGCGTGACCGAAGTGGCCGCAACGGCTACCCGGGTGATCGGCTCCAGTGCCGTCGACTACTACGCCTGATTCGCGATGCTCCTAAAAGATCGCAGCCTGCGGCAGCTCCTACAGGGGAATGTGTACACCCTGTAGGAGCTGCC
>NZ_JAXDEO010000125.1:0-4522 GCF_035064975.1 Pseudomonas sp. YuFO20 | reverse complement strand
CGAGCAACGCCGACCCGGTGTGCAGCAAGTCGCCTCAACACGGCGTGATCCTCAAGGCCCGCGAAGAGGCGGAGCACGCGACCCAGACCATTGAACAACTGGCCTTTCGCAATGAACGAAACTCACGGCTGATCGTCAAGGTCGGTTGAATGACATGCTGTCAGCCGAGGATCAGCGTTGCTACCTCAGGGTGACGGCAAGTAGGCCATCGCGCGCGACTCGCCCATCAACAGCGGATGATTGAGCTCCGCACAGGCGCGCAGGTATTCGGCGACCAAGGTGATCCGCTTGAGCTTGCGCAGGTCCTCGCTGTAGTACATCCAGAACTGTCGAGTGACCTCCACCTGGTCCGGCAATACTTCGCACAGGCGCGGGTCGGGTCCTGCGAGAAAGCACGGAAGGATGGCCAGCGCGCGCCCCTCCAGCGCCGCATGATACTGGGAGACTACGCTGGTGCTACGCAGGCGGCTTTGCGCGCCGGGCAGCAGATCGTTCAGGTAGAGCAGCTTGAAGCTGAACGCCAGGTCCTCGACATAGGTCACGAAGGGGTGACTCGCCAAGTCCTCGCTATGGGTAATCGGTGGATGATTGGCCAGGTACTCCGGTGTCGCATACAGACGCAAGCGGTAGTCGCATAGGCGCGAGCACACGTAGGGACCGCGCTCGGGACGCTCCAGGGTGATGGCAATGTCCGCCTCGCGTCGTGACAGGTTGACGAAGTGCGGGACCGGCAAAATGTCCACTGAGATATGCGGATAGTGAATGATGAAGTGACTCATCTGCGAGGTGATGAAGCACGAGCCGAAGGCTTCGGTACAGCCGATGCGCAGGTGCCCGGCGAGCCCCCCGGTGGTTCCTGAAACCTCCCCACAAGCTGCCAGCAGCGTACTTTCCAGTGTTTCCGCATGACTGATCAGGCGCTGCCCCTCGACAGTCATGACGAAACCCGACGCTCGGGACTTCTCGAAAAGCAGCGCGCCAAGGCTTTGCTCAAGGGCGCGGATGCGCCGCGAAACCGTGGTGTAGTCCACCCCCAGGCGGCGTGCTGCGCCACTGGCGGTGCGAGCACGAGCGACCTCGAGAAAGAAACGCATATCGTCCCAATTCACGTGAGTTTGCGTTGTGCGATTTTGCATATTCATCAGGCTTTTCTGCCAATTCTTATTGGAAATTAGCCAACATATACTCGCATTCAGCCTGGTTTGACCAGCATCGTTTCTCCACCGGAAAGGCCCCGATTTCAATCAGGGCTAACGGCCTGAATGCAGGGTAAAAAACCTGTTTTCAAGGCGAAAACTGGCTGTTGCGCGGCAGCGCAATCACTGTCGCATTCGCCCCCGCCGAGGACTCATCCGGCGGGCACCCTGTCGCACCAAACCGGTGCCATGCGTTCCCCTCGCCTCCGGAAGATCGCCAGGGCAGCAACGACTCCAGCAGCATTCAGGTGATGTCCCGCCCAGGGACGTCGCCCGGGTACCCGTACGCCCCTCAAAAGGCCGACATACAACAACAATTAAAAGCGGAGCCTCACTATGACGACTGACCATCCGAACCACGTCCAGACCTGCGCCCGGGTCAGGGCCAATCCTGAATTCCAGCGCCTCAGCCGCCAGCGCTCAGTGCTGGCCTGGTCACTGAGCGGTGCGGTCCTGGCCGTCTATTACAGCTTCATCATGGTAGTGGCCTTCGCACCTGCCTGGCTGCACCTGCCGCTGTACGACGGTAGTCACCTGACCCTCGGCATGCCGGTTGGCGTGGCAATCATCTTGCTGTCCTGGTTGCTCACCGCCTGGTACGTGCACACCGCCAACACCCGTTTCGACGCGCTCAGCGCGCAGATCCTGCAGGAGACCCGCGCATGAAACGCCTACTCACCCTTCTCGCCCTCAGCCCTGTGCTGGCCAACGCCGACACCATCACCGCGCAGAAGCAGCCGCTCAATGTGCATGCCATCGGCATGTTCTTCGTCTTCGTCCTTGCCACTTTGCTGATCACCTGGTGGGCGTCCCGGCGTACGCGCTCCGCTGCCGATTTCTACAGCGCGGGTGGCGGTATCACGGGTTTCCAGAATGGCCTGGCGATCGCCGGTGACTACATGTCGGCGGCCACTTTGCTGGGCCTCTCGAGCATGGTGTTCGCCCGGGGTTATGACGGCTTCATCTACATCATTGGCTTCTTCGTCGGCTGGCCCATCGTCACCTTCCTGATGGCCGAACGCCTGCGAAACCTGGGCCGCTACACCTTCGCCGACATCGTCTCCTTTCGCCTGGATCAGACGCGCGTACGCAGCTTCGCCGCCCTCGGCTCGCTGACAGTGGTGTGCTGCTACCTCGTGGTTCAGATGGTCGGCGCCGGCCAGTTGATCAAGCTGCTGTTCGGCCTCGACTATCGCACGGCGGTGGTTGTGGTCGGCGTGCTGATGCTGGTCTACGTGATCTTCGGCGGCATGCTCGCCACCACATGGGTGCAAATCACCAAGGCGGTCCTGCTGCTGGCGGGCGGAACGACCCTGATGCTGATGGCCCTGAGCCGCTTCGGCTTCAGCTTCGAGACGCTGTCGGCCCAAGCCGTAGCGGTGCACGCCAGCGGCGTGCAAATCATGGGGCCGGGCACCTTGCTGGCCGACCCGATCAACGCGGTGTCACTGTCCCTTGGCCTGGTCTTCGGCATTGCCGGCCTGCCGCACATCCTGATGCGTTTCTTCACCGTGCCCAATGCCAAGGAGGCGCGAAAATCGGTGCTGTTCGCCACGGTGTTCATCGGCTTTTTCTTCCTCGTGGTGTGCATCCTGGGCTACACCGCCATCGTCATCGTCGGCACAGACCCGCAGTACTACGTCGATGGCAAGCTGGGCGGCGCCATGATCGGTGGCGGCAACATGGTGGCCATGCACCTGGCCAAAGCGGTGGGGGGCAATCTGTTTCTCGGATTCCTCTCCGCCGTCGCCTTCGCCACCATCCTTGCAGTCGTGGCCGGCCTGGCCCTGGCTGGCGCCTCGGCGATCTCCCACGACCTGTATGCCTCGGTACTGAAAAAGGGCAAGGCCGACGAGAAGCAGGAGATGCGCGTGTCGCGCATCGCCACTGTCGGCCTGGGCATTGTCGCGATCTCCCTCGGCATTCTGTTCGAGGGCCAGAACATCGCCTTCCTGGTCGGCCTGACGTTCGGCATCGCCGCCTCTGCAAATTTCCCGGTACTGATCATGGCCATGTACTGGGGTGGCCTGACCACCCGTGGCGCCCTCTACGGCGGCCTGACCGGCCTGGTCAGCGCCCTGGCGCTGGTCATCGGGTCGCCGTCGGTGTGGGTCGGTGTATTGGGTCATGCCCAGGCGATCTTCCCCTACGACCAGCCGGCGCTGTTCTCCATGCCTTTGGCCTTCCTGGTCATCGTGGTGGCGTCCAGGCTGGACCGCAGCGAGCGCGCCGACCGTGAGCGCGCGGCCTATGCCGATCAGTTCGTCCGCGCCCAGACCGGCCTGGGGGCTGCCATGGCCAGCAGTCACTAACGCTGCAGCATTGCGGGGCACCGGCCCCGAGCGCGAGTCCGCTCCTTTGCTTCGCGCTTTTTTACTCCCGCCTTGCGCCGCCCGGCGCAGGGCACCTTCAACCAGCCTTCCCGCCACCGGCCCCGGCCAGTGCGGGAACGGCTGGCTCATGACAACACTGCTCATGACAACACTGCTCATAACAACACTGCCCATAACAACACTGCCCATAACAACAAGAGACAAGCAATGAAACCTACCCTCTTCACCCTGTTCCTGGCAGGCAGCAGCCTTGCCACCCACGTCCATGCGGATTTCCTGGCAGACAGCAAGGCCAGCCTGGAACTGCGCAACTTTTACTTCAACCGGGATTATCGCCAGACCAACGCCGCCCAATCGAAACAGGAGGAATGGGCCCAGGGGTTCCTGCTGCGCTATGAGTCAGGCTTTACCGAAGGTCTGGTCGGCGTGGGGTTCGACGCCATCGGTCTGCTCGGCGTCAAGCTCGATTCGAGCCCCGATCGCGCCGGTTCCGGCCTGCTCAAACGCCACAGCGATACGCGCAAAGGTGCCCAGGACGAATACGGCGAACTGGGCCTGACCGCCAAACTGCGCGCCTCGAAAAGCACACTGAAACTCGGCACGCTGCTGCCGAAACTGCCGACGGTACTGGCCAACGATTCACGGCTGTTGCCACAAACCTTCAAGGGCGGTCAGTTGACCTCGCTCGAACTCGAAGGCCTGACCGTGGATGCCGGTCGGCTGACGCAGGTCAATCAGCGCGACTCATCGGACTACGAGGACATGGGCATCACCCGCACCGGCGCCAAGGGCATCACGTCCCGCCATGCCACCAGCGACAGCTTCGATTTCGCCAGCCTGAACTACAAGTGGACCGGCAACCTCGCCACCGGCTACGCCTACGGCCATCTCGACAATTTCTACGACCAGCACATGGTCAACCTGACCTACGTGTGGCCGGTGACCAGCGGCCAGTCATTGAAGACCGACCTGCGTTACGCCCGTTCCAGCGAC
>NZ_JAXDEO010000124.1:0-4700 GCF_035064975.1 Pseudomonas sp. YuFO20 | reverse complement strand
GGCAGCTCCTACAGGTGTACACATTCCCCTGTAGGAGCTGCCGCAGGCTGCGATCTTTTGGGGACATCACGCATCCATAAAAAAGCCCCCGCAACCAAAAGGCTGCGGGGGCTTTTTTGTGCGGCTCAGATCATTCCTGAGCTTCTGTTTCCTGCGCTTGGCGCTTCTGGATCACGCCCACCAACCGCTGTGCCAGGGCCGGGTAGTTTTCGTCGAAGTGGTGGCCGCCGGGCAATTTGATGACTTCGCCCACGGCGGTCTTGTCGGTACAGCCGCTTTCATCCACTTCTTCTTCACCGTAGATGCACACCACTTTCGCGGCGGGCAGCTTGGCCATTTCCGGGCCGGTGGCGGCTTCTTTGCCGGCGTTGCCGAGCCAGCCTTCGACTTCGATCTCGAAGCTGCCGGTGCGGGCGAAGGCCAGCAGGATAATGGCGTCGACGCGCTGCTGCTCGGACTCTGCCAGGCGGTTGTAGATCGCTGGCAGCACATCGGCGCCGAACGAGTAGCCGGTCAGGATGAAGCGCTTGGTGCCCCATTTCTGCCGGTAGTGCTGCATCAGCTCGGCGAGGTCCAGGGCGCTTTGCTCGGGGCTCTTGTGCTGCCAGTAGTAGCGCAGGGTGTCGATGCCGACCACGGGGTAGCCGATCTTGGCCATCTCGCCTGCCACGTCGCGGTCGAGGTCGCGCCAGCCGCCATCACCCGACAGGAACAGGGTCACGGTGTCCTTGGCCTGGCCGGCGGGCACTTCTACCACTGGAATCTGCAAGCCGCCCGCGTCCTTGTCGCCACCGACCAGCAGTTTGCGCAGTTCGTTATTCAGCACTTGCGGCAGGTTGATGTCGTAGTCGCTGATGCTGGTTTCAGCGTTGGGCTGGTCGCGCACGAAGCCGGCGCTGGTGTCGTCCGGGTTGTCGTTCCACGCCACTAGCCAATGGCCATGGGCGGCGCTTTTCGGCAGCAGGTGGGTGCAGCCGGGTTTTTCCAGGGCCAGGTCCACCGACACGGCCTGGGCCTTGTCGTTCTTCTGCTCGGACAACCAGCGCCAGGCCAGCACCGCGCCCGGGCCGATGCCGCTGACCAGCGTGGCCGGGCCTTTCAGTTCCCGCAGGCCCGACTGCAGGGCGCGGCTTTGCAGCAGGCAGTCCTTGGGCAGGATCACCTGGACAATCTCTGCCGAACCGCTGCGGCTCAGGGTCAGCAATTGCTTGTCGCTGAGTTTCTGTTCTTCATTGACCGCCACCAGCACCTGGGCTTTTGCCGTGGTGCCAGGGATAACCCGGGTCATCGCGGCGCCGTCGTTCGGGGTCAATTGCTCAAGGGTCGGTTCCGGTGCCGGGCGTTTGAGGTACCAGTAGCCACCACCGAGAATCAGGGCCACCACTACCAGGGTGCCCAGTACATAGCGCAGGGAGCGTTGAATCATCAGCGTTTCACCAATCCAGTCAAGCCGCCCGCGATCAGGGCGGCAGTGTCGGCCAAGGCAACCAGCGGATCGAGTCCGGCGGGCACGGCCATATAACGGGGTTCCCAGTCAGGCTGGAACTTGTCTTTGAAGCGGCGCAAGCCTTGGAAGTTGTAGAGCTGCTCACCACGGCGGAATACCATCGAGCCCAGTCGCTGGGTCAGCGGTGCACCGCGACGGGGTTGCAACCCCGACAACGGCACCATGCCCAGGCTGAAGCGCGCGTATCCGTGACTCTTATAATGTTGGATCAGGCCGACCATCATGAACTCCATGGTCAGCTTGGGGGCGTCCGGGTGTGCGCGCATCAGGTCGAGGCTGGCCAGGTCATGGCCGTAGGTCTCGAGCAGGTTGGCGAACGCCACCGGGCGTCCTTCGAAACGGATCACTGCAATGCGAAAGTGCTTGAGGTAATCGTCGCTGAAGCGGCCGAGAGAGAAGCCTTTCTCGCGCACGTTCTTGCCGGTCAGCCAGGCATCGGAAATCACCTTGAGCTCTTCCATCGGCGCCTGGCCCGGCTCATGGATCTCCAGCGACAGGCCGTCGCGGGTGCCACGGTTCCAGGTGTAGCGCAGGTCCTTCATCTCCTTGCCCTTGGCCTCGAGGTCAAAGCGCACGAGATCGACCCTGGCCTCTTCGCCAAGCTTGATCGCGGTCAGGCCGATGTCCATGTAGTACGGCAGGTTCTCCGCGCGCACTTGATAGAACACGGGGCGGGCGTGATGGATGTCGCACAGGTCGCGGAACTGCCAGATCATTTCCGCCCGTTGCTGCCCCGGACCGATCGGGTCATACAGTGCGACAAGGCTGCGGCCGCGGCGGGCGTACATCAGGAACGCCTCGTCGTTGGGGTGGAACAGCAGCGCCTTGTCGCCGGTCAGGGCCAGGCCGCCATCCGGCTGGGCGGAGGCCATGAGGATCTTGCTCGCGCGCGCAAGCTCATCGGGTGTCGGCAGGTGGATCACCGGGCGTGCGGTGCGCAGCAACCAGGTCAGGGACACCACCACCAGCAGGACCGCCGCGCCGAGCAGCGAGCGCAAGCCACGGGGGGCATCGGCATCGAGGGTGAACTGCCACCAGAGTTGGTGGCTGTACGGAACGTCCTGATAGGCGAACAGCAGCAGCCACATCGAGGCGCCGAGCACGCACACGCTGGCCACCAGGTAAAGGGGCGAGAACGGCAGTTCGGTCAGGCGGCTGGGGCGATAGAACGAGCGGCGGAAAACCCCCAGCAGGCTCGCCGTCAGCACCATCAGAGTGGCTTCCTCCCAGTCGAACCCTTTGAGCAGGGAGAGCAGGGCGCCGACCAGCAGCAGAATGGTGGTCAGCATCCACGCCGCCGACAGGCGACGACGCAGGCCTTGGGCCAGCAACAGGCACAACACGCCGATCAGGCTGGCGCCAAAGTGCGAAGCGTCGACCAGGCGGTGCGGGATCAGAAAGCCGATGTGTTCAAGGCGCGTGTCGATTTCCGGGGTCGCGCCGGAGAACAGCAAGACCACGCCGGACAGGAAGACCAGCACCGCCAGGATAGGCGCGGCCAGGCCGGAAGCGGCGCGCAGGGTCTGGCGAGTCTGGAACAGACGCTGGCCTTCGCTGATCAGCAGGAACAGGCAGGCCACCAGCATCGGCAGCACCACATAGATCAGGCGATAGAGCAGCAGGGCGGCAGCCAGTGGTGCGGCGCCGAGTGTGTCGGAGAAGGCCGCGAGCAAGATGGCTTCGAACACACCGACCCCGCCCGGCACATGGCTGAGCACGCCAGCGGCCAGGGCCAGCAGGTAAACCAGGAGAAACGCGCCGAACGGCGGCGCCTCCGGCAACAACAGATAGAGCACGGTGGCGGCGGCGGCCACGTCCAGTGCGGTAATGATCAACTGGAGGAAGGTCAGGCGGCGCCCGGGCAGGCGCAAGGTGCGGCGGCCGATCCTGACCAGCAGATTGTCGGCGTAGGGTTGTTCCGGCAGGCGACGGCGGTAGATGCCGATGGCCAGTACCGTGAACAGCAGCAACACAGCCGTCGCCAGGGTGCCCAGCAAGACTTGCGAAAGCCCCAGGGCGGCGGAAGCGTCGGGCAGGTCGCTGAGTGTCGCCAGCGCGGCGAGCGGGGGCAGGGCGCAGCCGAGCGAGAGGCTGGCGAACAGTGTCATGCGCGCGACTTCGGTCGCCCCAAGGCCATGGCGCGCATACAGGCGGTAGCGAACCGAGCCGCCGGACAGCATCGAAAGGCCAATGGCATTGCCGATGGCAAAAGCGGTGAAACCGCCCAGTGCCAGGGTTCGCGGTGCCAGGCTCACGCCGGCGTAGCGGCTGGCGGACCATTCGTAACCCAGCAAGATGATGAAACCGACGACGGTAGCGCCCAGCGCGCCCAGCAGTGCCGGTTGCGGAACCTCGAGGATCGAGTCGTGCAACGCGTTCAGGTCGAGCTCGCTCAACAGGTGACGACAGGCAATCAGCGCGATGGTGAACAACAACAGGGTGACCGCCAGGCCGATGGGTTGGCGGTATTTGCTGATTCGATCAAGCAAGCGCAGGCGTTGCGCCTTGATCGGTTGTGTCGCTGTGACGGTGTCTTGTGGATCAGACGAGTTGGCGCGCATCAATCACCTCTTGGATTGTGCGCGACAGGATGGGGGTATCCAGCCAAGTTACCAATCCCTGTAGAAAAAAATAATCACAAATATTAACGCCCGGCACCGAGTCCCGGTAACGGTTCGTCGACAGTCGTAGAGGGCTCAGCCTGGGATTGAGCATAGTCGGAACTCAGTGAATCGGTGACCCGGAGGGCTCACTGAAGAGTGACAGGTCATTGTTGCGAAAGGACTTTTTCAACAGATACAAAAAAGGCCACTCTTTCGAGTAGCCTTTTTTGATGTTTGGTTGCGGGAGCCGGATTTGAACCGACGACCTTCGGGTTATGAGCCCGACGAGCTACCAGACTGCTCCATCCCGCGTCTGTGTGGCGGCATTCTATAGAGAATCGCCGGGGTGTCAACCGTTAATCCCCAATTGGGTCAAATAAGTGTGAGAAAGGGCAAAACAGGGGAGGAGGTGACTTAAGTTTCGGAATCTGAACGATTTCTGATAATAGCGTGCTGCGAGTTGTGGCATGCCGATGACAAAACTGACGCGCACAAAAAAGGCCACTCTTTCGAGTAGCCTTTTTTGATGTTTGGTTGCGGGAGCCGGATTTGAACCGACGACCTTCGGGTTATGAGCCCGACGAGCTACC
>NZ_JAXDEO010000123.1:0-4770 GCF_035064975.1 Pseudomonas sp. YuFO20 | reverse complement strand
ATAACCGCGACAACGCTTACATCACCAGCCACTACGCGCTGTCCAGCGACCTGTTCGCCGTGATGATCAAGACCGCGCCGGAAGGCTGCCTGAACTACAAGACCCTGGTCCTCGCCGACCGCCTGGCCTGGGAGCTGCAGCAGTATCCGGGCGTGCAGGCCACCGCTTCGCTGGTCAACGCGGTACGCCAGATCACCGCCGGCACCTATGAGGGCAACCCCAAGCTCAACAACATCCAGCGCAACCAGGACGTGCTGAACTATGCCGCGCAGCAGGCCTCGGTCAACTCGCCGGAGCTGTTCAACAACAACTGCTCGCTGATGCCGGTGATCGCTTTCCTCAAGGATCACAAGGCGGAAACCCTCGACGCCGTGGTAGCGATTGCCGACAAGTTTGCCAAGGAAAACAGCACCGAGGATCGCCAGTTCCTGCTGGCCGCCGGCAGTGCCGGTATCGAGGCCGCGACCAACATCGTGGTGCGCGAGGCCAACCGCACCATGCTGCTGTACGTCTACCTGGCGGTGACGCTGTTCTGCCTGATCACCTTCCGCAGCTGGCGCGCCACGCTGGTGGCGCTGTTGCCGCTGGTGCTGACCTCGATCCTCTGCGAAGCGCTGATGGTCGCCATGGGCATCGGCGTGAAGGTCGCGACTCTGCCGGTGATCGCCTTGGGCGTGGGGATCGGCGTCGACTACGCCTTGTACCTGCTCAGCGTGCAATTGCACTTCCAGCGCCAGGGCCTGCCGCTGTCCCAGGCCTACCGCAACGCCGTGTCGTTCACCGGCCGCGTGGTCGGTCTGGTCGGCATCACCCTCGCGGCTGGCGTGGTGTGCTGGGTCTGGTCGCCGATCAAGTTCCAGGCCGACATGGGCATCCTGCTGACCTTCATGTTCCTGTGGAACATGCTCGGCGCGCTGATCCTGATCCCGGCCCTGTCGTACTTCCTGCTGCGTGAACGGGCACCCCAGCCCGGTGCTGTCGCGGCAACCGAGAACACTGAATCCACTGAACGTCCTGGCATGCCGCATGCCGTGACCACTTCCGAGTAAGCCAAGATGTCTGATTACAAAGCTCCCCTGCGCGACATGCGCTTCGTACTCAACGAGGTTTTCCAGGTGTCCCGGCTCTGGGCCAGGTTGCCTGGCCTGGCCGAGGTGATCGATGAAGAAACCGCCGCCGCGATCCTCGAAGAAGCCGGCAAGATCAGTGGCGAAGTCATCGCCCCCCTGAACCGCGCCACCGACGAGCAGGGCTGTACCTGGAGCAAGGGTTCGGTCACCGCACCAGACGGTTTCGGCCAGGCTTATCAAGCCTTCGCCGAAGGTGGTTGGGTGGGTGTCGGCGGTGATCCGCAGTACGGCGGCATGGGCATGCCCAAGGCCATTTCTGCCCAGGTCGAAGAGATGGTCAACGCCGCCAGCCTGTCGTTCGGCCTGTACCCGATGCTGACTGCCGGTGCCTGCCTGTCGATCAAGGCCCACGCCAGCGAAGAGCTCAAGGAGCGTTACCTGCCCAACATGTACGCCGGCACCTGGACAGGTTCCATGTGCCTGACCGAAGCCCATGCCGGCACCGACCTGGGCATGATCCGCACAAAGGCCGAGCCCCAGGCCGATGGCAGCTACAAGGTCAGCGGCAGCAAGATCTTCATCACCGGCGGTGACCACGACCTGACCGAGAACATCATCCACCTGGTGCTGGCGCGACTGCCGGATGCACCGGCGGGGCCGAAAGGCATCTCGCTGTTCCTGGTGCCGAAAGTGCTGGTCAATGCCGACGGTTCCCTGGGCGAGCCTAATTCGCTGTCCTGCGGTTCCATCGAACACAAGATGGGCATCAAGGCCTCCGCCACTTGCGTGATGAACTTCGATGGCGCCACCGGCTACATCATCGATGCACCGAACAAGGGCCTGGCGGCGATGTTCACGATGATGAACTACGAACGCCTGGGCGTGGGCATCCAGGGCCTGGCCCAGGGCGAACGTTCCTACCAGAACGCCTTGGCGTACGCCCGTGACCGCCTGCAGAGCCGTGCGCCCACCGGCGCACAGAACAAGGACAAGGCCGCCGACCCGATCATCGTCCACCCCGACGTGCGCCGCATGCTGTTGACCATGAAGGCCTTGAACGAGGGTGGTCGCGCGTTTTCCAGCTACGTCGCCCTGCAACTGGACATCGCCAAGTTCAGCGAAGACCCGACCGAGCGTTCCCGCGCCCAGGACCTAGTGGCCTTGCTGACCCCGGTGGCCAAGGCGTTCCTCACCGACATGGGCCTGGAAACCACCCTGCACGGGCAAATGGTGTTTGGCGGCCACGGCTTCATCCGCGAGTGGGGCCAGGAACAACTGGTGCGCGACGTGCGCATCACGCAGATCTACGAAGGCACCAACGGCATCCAGTCCCTGGACCTGGCCGGGCGCAAGATCGTCGGCAGCGGCGGGGCGCTTTACCGCCTGTTCGCTTCGGAGATCCGCGACTTCACCGCCAGCGCCAGCACTGACCTCGGCGAGTTCACCCAACCCTTGAACGCCGCCGTGGACACCCTCGACGAACTGACCGCGTGGCTGCTGGACCGGGCACAAAACAACCCGAACGAAATCGGCGCCGCCTCGGTCGAGTACCTGCAGGTGTTCGGCTACACCGCCTACGCCTACATGTGGGCGCGCATGGCCAAGGCCGTCATGAGCGGCGATGCCGAGGACGATTTCTACATCAGCAAACTGGCCACCGCGCGTTTCTACTTCGCAAGGTTGCTGCCGCGTATCCACTCGTTGAGCGCATCGGCCAAGGCCGGCAGCGCCTGCCTCTACGAGCTTCAAGCCGATCAGTTCTGATCGAAAGGACAAGGAACCTCAATCATGATGGCGACAAAAATAATTCCACCCGCCGACGGCGCCTACGCCTATCCCTTGCTGATCAAGCAATTGCTGCTGTCCGGGGTGCGCTACGAACCGGGCCGGGAAATCGTCTACGCCGATAAGCTGCGTTACAGCTACCAGACCCTCAACAAGCGCATCCGCCGCCTGGCTAATGCGCTGACCGCGGCCGGGGTCAAGGCCGGGGACACCGTGGCCCTGCTCGACTGGGACAGCCACCGTTATCTGGAATGCTTCTTCGCCGTGCCGATGATCGGCGCGGTGCTGCACACGGTGAACATTCGCCTGTCGCCGGAGCAGGTGCTGTTCACCATGAACCACGCCGAAGACGATGTGGTGCTGGTGCATGACGATTTCCTGCCGCTGGTGGAACAGATCCAGGATCGGTTGACCACGGTCAAAGGCTTTGTCCAGCTCACCGAAGACCAGGCGAGCGACACTTCGTTGCCGGTGCTGGGCGAGTACGAGCAGTTGCTGTCGCAGTGCCCGGACCAGTACGACTTTCCCGATTTCGACGAGAACTCGGTAGCGACGCTGTTCTACACCACCGGCACCACCGGCGACCCCAAGGGCGTGTATTTCACCCATCGCCAACTGGTCCTGCACACCCTGAATGCCGTGGGCTCGTTGGGCGTCTACCAGGGCGCGCCACTGCTGCGTTCCGACGACGTGTACATGCCGATCACGCCGATGTTCCACGTGCATGCCTGGGGTGTGCCTTACGTCGCGACCCTGATGGGCATCAAGCAGGTGTACCCCGGCCGCTACGAACCCAACAGCCTGGTGCGGCTGTATCAGGAGGAGAAGGTGACTTTCTCCCACTGTGTGCCGACCATCCTGCAGATGATCCTCAACTGCGAGCAAGGCAAGTCCGCCCGTTTCGACGGCTGGAAAATGCTCCTGGGCGGCAGCGCGCTGCCCCTGGGGATTGCCAGCGAAGCCAGTGCCAAGGGCATCGTGGTACACGCCGGCTACGGCATGTCCGAGACCTGCCCGCTGCTGTGCCTGACTTACCTGCGCGACGAAGACCTCCAGCAGCCCATGCAGGCGCAACTGCCGACGCGCATCAAGACTGGCACGCCGGTGCCGATGGTCGACCTGAAGATCATCGACGCCAGTGGCAATGACGTTGCCCATGACGGCGAGTCCCTGGGCGAGATCGTGGTGCGTGCGCCGTGGTTGACCCAAGGCTATCTGAAGGAGCCGCAAAAGGGCGCCGAGCTGTGGCAGGACGGCTGGCTGCATACCGGCGACATGGCATCCATCGATCCGTTGGGCGGCGTGGAAATCAAGGACCGGATCAAGGACGTGATCAAGACGGGCGGGGAGTGGATCAGCTCGCTGGAACTGGAAAGCCTGATCAGCGAACACGAGGCGGTGCTGTCGGTCGCGGTGGTCGGCATTGCCGATGAGCAGTGGGGCGAACGGCCCATGGCGCTGGTGGTCTGTGAACCGGGCCAATACCTGGATCGCAAGATCCTCGAGGCGCACCTGCAAGGGTTTGTCGAGCTCGGCCGCATCAACAAGTGGGCGATCCCCAAGCAGTTCAAGTTCGTCGCCGAGATCCCCAAGACCAGCGTCGGCAAGATCAACAAGAAGCTGATCCGCGAACAAGAGTTGGCCTAGGGTTTTGCGCTCAACGCAAAAAATATTGTAGGAGCTGGCTTGCCAGCGAAGAGGCCCGAAAGATCGATGCAATACTCAAGGACGCCTTCGCCGGCAAGCCGGGCTCCTACAGGTCCGAGGCGGCCACGGACTCACGCGCTACGCAACCCATTGTAGGAGCTGGCTTGCCAGCGAAGAGGCCCGAAAGATCGATGCAATACTCGAGGGCGCCTTCGCCGGCAAGCCGGGCTCCTACAGGTCCGCGGTGGCCACGGACTCACGCGCTACG
>NZ_JAXDEO010000122.1:0-5181 GCF_035064975.1 Pseudomonas sp. YuFO20 | reverse complement strand
CTTGATCGGGTACTCGGGACTGCCGTAGGCGTAGCAGGAGGTGGTGACTTGCAGTTCTTCGCAGGGCAGGAAGTGCACGGTGAGGCCGCAGACTTTTTGGCCGGTGTAGTCAGGGATTGGGACGACTTTGCTGTGTTGGCGTTTTTGAGCGTCAACTCTGTCGAGCCAGGCGTAATATTTGTCCCTATCAGCAAAGCCGGGGAAACCTGCTGAACTTCCTTCTCCAGTCTCCCAATCAACACGCACTGTCATCCCCGGTTGCCAGCGTGCCGGCGCAACGAAGCAACAGCCGCCCCCGCCCCCCTGATAAGGCCCGATGATGTCGATGCCCGAACGGCCATCGACACTGAAATGGTTGATTGCCCAGTGAGTGTGATTGATGGCGTCGAGCGTGCTGGACTGAGCATGTTGTGCAAACAGGCTGCCGATCAAAGCGCCCACGACAACGGCCCGTTCGCGCCATGGGCTGGCTTTGAGCTCGGGCCTGCGGCCCTGCTCTACGCGTCGAAGAACAGGTTCAGGCCGATGCATTTTTCATCTCACCAGCCTGGGCATAAAACGCTTCCCACAGCGCATCGATGTCTTGCATGGCCTTGGCCAGCTGCTCGGCGTCCAGCACCACAGGTTGCGCGGCGCTGGCAGGCCCGGCATTCGGGTTGGTGCTCGCCAGCACTTCACCGTTCTCGCCATACAGCGCCAGGTCGCGACGGCCGGCCTCGCCGAAAAACACCATGCGTTCGCCGAAATAACTGCCGGACCTCTCACGTCCCAGTGTGTACATAAACCAGGCGCGGGAGTCGTGGACCTGATCGTCGAACAGTGCGCGTAAAAGCCCTTCGGGTTGCGTGGCGTTGCGGCTTTCGTCGACATTGCCGCGCCGGGTTTCATTTTGATGATTGATTTCGCGCAATGGTGGCGGGAATAATCGACTGACCCGCGCCTGCCCCGAAGCTTTCATTCGCTGTCGCTCGAACCGCACCTCGGCGGTCAGTTTCTGATACAGAATCGATGTTGCGATGCCCATCGGTCCCGAGAGCTTCAAGGATTGTGGTAAGCGTTCGGGGCCGCGGTAGTCCTTGCCGAACTCCTCGGCCGCTTCGCGCAATTGGGTTTGTGCCATGTCGGCATCAAAATCCTTGACCCCAGGCTCCAGTGGCATGTTCGGTTCGCGGCTGAGAAATTCGCGAGCCCGCTGCTGCTTGCGGCTTTTTACGATCGCTGCCTGATTCTGGTCGCGTTCTTTTTCGGCGCGCGCGCGTTCCCCTTTGTCGGCTTCGCGGTCGCTCGCCTGAAGATAGAATGGGGTGTGCTTGAGGCTGGCAAAGGCATAGCGGTCGATGCGCCAGGCGGTGATCCAGCTCATCTGCTCGCGTAGGGTTTGCTCCACGCTAGTGGTTGCGGGTAATGGCTGGTAATGGTCAACCTGTTCAGCGGGTAACGGTTGTTGTGCTGGGGGAAAGCCTAGGGTTAGCTGACGCCAGGCGTTGAAACGGTTAACAAGTTCTGAATTGATGTCAAACTCACGTACCGTCTCAGGCCCCATCGCCCGCCAGAGCTCATGGCGCAACTCGTTTGGTAACGTATCCATGGGCACTTTCAGTGGTGCTCCTTGGGCAAAGGCATCGGAATACAGATCGTTCAAGGCAATCTGCGACAGCAAAAGACTGTCTCCTACCCGAGGGTCCGTACTGACAGCCTTACCCTGATCCCCCGGCGGATACCCTCCACCCTGATCCGAATGCACGCCCGGATAAACCACCTCCACACTATTCGCCGGATACCCCCCCTTCTCACGGCGAATGGACTCCAGCGGAAAACTCAACCGCTGCTCATGACTGGCAACGATATGCAGGCAACGCTTGACCAGACTGCTGGCGGGCAGTTCCTGGTTGCCATCGGCCCAACTCATATGGCCGTTGGCCCCTGGGACGATGTCGGCCAGACCGACCGAGGCCACGGTGTCCAGCAGTCCCAGGTACTCGACGCTGACGGGCAGCCGCAGGTCGGACAAGGGCAAGGCCAGCACTGGTTCAGTCAGGGTCAACAACTGGTTCAGCCAACTGACAAAGGCCCGCGCCGCCGATGCGCCACGGGAAAACCCATACACGTACAGCTTGATGCCCAACAGTTTGACCTGACCGGGTTGCGGTTGGGTCAAAGCAATGCGCAAGGGCTTTTCCAGGGCCTCGAACTGTTTGCGAAACTCACGGCTGCGGGCGGCGAAGCCGGTTACCCATTCCAGTCCGGGCGCCGTGCCCATGGCCTTGACCGCGGCGAGCAGGGCCGGGTTGTCCAGCCGTGGCAGCCCCAGTGTGCGGCGCACGGCATCGAGGATCATCAACAGGCCCCAGTTGATCCGTTCCTCGCCATACCAGGCTCCCCCCAGTCCCAGAATGCTGTAGTCGAGGTCGCCGACTTCGGTAAACGGCGTGCCCACACCGGGCATGTAGTACTTGAAGTACTGGCCATTGCCGGTGCCTGCCGCATCGGTCAAACCCTTGGCAGCGGGGCTATGCCCGGTACCGCCGGCATGGCCGTCGCCAATGCTGGCGCGGAACATCCGGGCGACGTTGGTCGGGTGCCGGGGATCCGACAGGTAGAGGTCGTTGTTAAGGTTATTGCCGGTGCCGTCGAAGAACAGACTGATGTGCAAGGTCTTGCAGCACGGCGGCATCAGGCGGCGCCCGGCCGCCACGCACAAGGCATCGTGGTAATCCGCCTCCAGCTGACACTGGCGCCGATTATTTTGATAGACCTGCGCGACGTTACGAGGCAAACGTCCCTCGACCGGAAACGCTGGCGGGTACCACATAGAAGCGTGTTTCACTTCGGACATGACTGGGGCTCCGGCAATTGCAGTGGGGTCTTGATCGGGTATTCGGGGCTGCCGTAGGCGTAGCAGGAGGTGCTGACTTGCAGGTCTTCGCAGGGCAGGAAGTGCACGGTGAGGCCGCAGACTTTTTGGCCGGTGTAGTCAGGGACTGGGACGACTTTGCTGTGTTGGCGCTTTTGAGCTCTTATTACTTCCGCCCATACCTCGTACTTGATCTCATCCGCAAAGCCGGGGAAACCATCGGGATAAGCCACCCCCGTCTCCCAATCCACACGCACCGTCATCCCCGGTTTCCAGCGTGTCGGCGCCACATAGCAGCAACCCCCACCACCACCTTGGTAGGGCCCGATAATGTCGATCCCCGAACGGCCATCGACACTGAAATGATTGATGGCCCAGTGGGTGTGGTTGATGGCCTCAAGGGTGCCGGCCTGGATGTCCTGCGCGAATACGGAGGCAGTCAGGTCGACGAGCATGGCAACGATTACGTTGTTTACTGCGGGTATGGGCATGAAATTCGGCTCCTGTCTTTGCGGGGTCGAGGCACTCAGGCAATGCGCAACTTGTCGAGGGTGAAAGCTTCGCGTTCGGGCATCAGCAACAATCCAGCCTGAGTGGCTTCGAGCATGGCGCCGTAGCAGGCTTGAAAATGCTGTTCGGCGCTCCGCTCGCAAGGCAGTGCATGGCGCAGGTTGCTCATGGCCAACGTGGCATCACTGGCACAACCGAGGGTGTCTACCTGGCTGTCGCTAAGTTCGATGGGACTCAACAGGGCGACGCTTTCGGGCGTATCGGGAGCCCCTGGAAAGTGCTGGGGAAGACCATCGCGATCGAGCCAGCTCCAGAACACGGCGGGACGCAGCCACGGCTGTTGCTGATCGGCTTGCAGCACATGGCTGAACAGCAGCGGGAACAGACGCGGATCGTAGTAGCGCAGCAACCCCGGATAGCCGCCATTGCGTGCTTCAAGATAGCGCCCCAGGTGCTCGGCCAAAGCCTGGAAAGGCCAGTGGGAAGCCAGCGCCAGCAGTTGCGAGCGCCCCTGCAAGTCATGCATCAACCCCTTGAGCCACTGCCGCTGTAGCGGCTGCGCCAGGTCAACGCGCACCAGCAACGGCGCCAGCTCTTCGGCCCCTGCTTCCGGCAGTCCGGTGAACAACGAGTACCAGGTCAGTGATGGCTGCACACTGACCACACTTGGGAGCAGTGGGGAATTGCTGCCTGCCTGGTCGATGATGATGTCGATGCAGGTTATGGACGCCTTCGCGCACGAGGCCTCCAGCAAACCGATCCAGGTACCGAGCGGAGTGTTCGTCATGCTTGCGTCTCCCTGAGCACAAAGCCCTGCGCTGCGGCCTGGGCTCTTTTCAGGCAGTCCTTGCACACTGAACCAGGCAGTTCCGGTAGAGGATGGGTTTTGCTGGCGGCCGGGTTGAACTCGTGATGCGCCGCCTTGACCAGGTGATTGCCAGCCGTGCCCTTTTCGATGCCGCCCGCATCGAGGCTGAGATAGCTGCCGCCGCCGTTGAGGTAGATTCTCTTTTTCGCGGTCAGGTGGATTTCATCTTCGGTACTGGTGATGTCCAGGCCAAGACGGGCGATTAGCTCCAGCGTGCCGTTTTGCGCCTGCACGCTGATCGGGCCCTGGTTGGCAATCAGCTTCATCCCCAGCTTGCGCACGAACATACTCAGCCCCTCGCCGATGCCGATGAACAGACGCTTGACCACGCTCAGATCGGCCTGGCCGCCGGCGTTGAGCATCAGGTTCTCCTGCGCCGCCAGTTGCAGGTGCTGGCCGCTGCTCAAGGCGATGCCTTGGGGCGCGCTGAGCAGGACCACCTGGGCCTGAAGTGCGTCGACTCGTTCATTCATAAGGGCCCACTGCGACTGCACATCGGCGGGCTCGGCGTGGGCTGCCTGGGCATCGCTGGACAGGCCTTGCAGTTGATCGCCAGCCTGTTGCAAGCGACCCAGTGCAGCCTGCATGTCCAGCACCTGGCCCTGGGCTTTGGGCTGCAGGTCGGCACTGATGAACAATCCCTTGCCCCCACGGATGGCGCCATGCCCATCGCTCCTCAGCTCAAACCCCTCACCCCGCTTCTGCTTCTGCGCATCCACCAGATGCCCCAGGTTCAGCTGGCTCTTGCCACTGTGCTCGGTACTGAGCTTGACGTGCTCCTCGCCGCGGTTGTCCTCCATGCGCAGCTTGTTGTTCGCCGAGGTGCGCAGCACGTTGCGCTTGTAGTTGCGCAGGGTCACGTGGTCCGGGTGGTCGCTGTCGTGCAGGGCGTGGGCGATGTAGGGGCGGTCGGGGTCGCCCTGTTCGAAGGCGATGGCCACTTCGGTGC